>DATMKB010000183.1:0-2241 GCA_035553635.1 Mycobacteriales bacterium | reverse complement strand
TGCTGGCCGCCGAGCTGCGCTCGTCCATCGCGCAGTTCAAGGTGTCGTAGCCGGATGCCCAGCGCTTGGGGGGACGACCCCGAGCTGCTCGCCACCTTCCGGGCGGAGGTCGAGGAGCGGCTCGCCTCGCTCCAGTCCGGGCTGCTCGACCTCGAGCAGCACAGCTCGCCGCGCCAGGTCGTGGCCGGGCTGTTCCGCGACGCCCACACCGTCAAGGGCTCGGCGCGCATGCTCGGCCTCGAGCACGTCCTGCGCGTCGCGCACAGCATGGAGGACCTGCTCGGCGGCCTGCGCGACGGCCGGCTGACGGTCACCCGCGACGTCGTCGACCTGCTGCTGGCGGCGTGCGACGGCATCGCCCGCGCGCTGCCCGGTGTCGACGCCCCGCTCGACGCGGACGCCCTCGCGCCGCTCGTCGCGGCGCTGCAGGCGTCGGTGGCGGGCAAGCCGGTGCAGGTGCCCGTGCTCGCGGCCGCCGCGCCCCCGCCGCCGCCGGCGCCGGTGGTCGAGGCGCCGGCGCCCGCAGCCGTCGAGCCGGTGGTCCCGCCGCAGCCGGCGTCGCCCGCCGAGCCGTCGGCGCGCAACGACTCCGTTCGCGTCGCGGCGTCGAAGGTCTACGACCTGCTCGACGCCGTCGGCGAGGCCGACCTCGGCGCGCGGCGCATCGAGCAGGACACCGGCACGCTGCTGCAGCTCGCCGCCGAGCAGGCGCGCTGGGCGTCGTCGCTGCGCCAGGCGGCCTCGCGCACCGGCAGCCCGCTGCCCGCCGAGCTGACGCTCGCGCTGCACCGGCTGGCCGGCCTCAACGAGGACCTCAGCAGCGCCGTGCAGGGGCTGCGCGAGGTCGTGGAGCAGCACCGCGGCGGCATGGACCTCGTGCGCGACGGCGCCATGGGGCTGGCCATGGTGCCGGTGCGGCGGATGCTCGCCGCCCTCCCGCGCATCGTCCGCGACGTCGCGACGTCGACCGGCAAGGACGTCGGCCTCGTCACCACGGGCGAGGACGTCGAGCTCGACAAGCAGGTGCTCGACGGCGTCGCGGACGCGCTCAAGCACCTGGTCATCAACGCGGTCGACCACGGCTGCGAGACGCCCGCCGAGCGCGTCGCCGCGGGCAAGCCGGCCCGGGCCACCGTGACCGTCGCCGCCCGCAGCGTCGGCGGCACCGTCGTGCTCGAGGTGTCCGACGACGGCGCCGGCGTCGACGAGGACGCCGTGCGCGATGCCGCCGTGCGGCACGGGCTGCTGCCGGCCGACACCACGCTGTCGGGGCCGCCGCTGCTCTCGCTGCTGTTCACCCCGGCGCTGTCGACGAGCAGCACGGTCACCGAGACCTCCGGCCGCGGCGTCGGCCTCGACGTCGTGCGCGACGCGGTGGAGGAGCTCGGCGGCGCGGTCGAGGTGCGCAGCGAGCGCGGCACCGGCACGACGTTCACTCTCACCCTGCCCGTCACCCTCGGCGTGCTCCGCTGCCTGCTCGCCCGCGTCGGCGACGAGCGCTACGCCGTGCCGGTCACCGGCGTGGTCGAGTCGCTGTCGCTGCGCGCCGGCGAGGGCGACCGCGCGGGCGGCGCCCACGTGCACGTGCTCGCGGGGCGCAGCGTCGTCGTGCGGCACGGCGTCTCCGTGCCGCTCGTCGACCTGGCGGCCGTGCTCGGGCTGCAGCGCGGGCCGGCCGAGGCGCCGCGCGCGGCGCTGGTGGTGCGGCACGGCGCGACGCAGGTCGCCTGGGCCGTCGACCGGCTCGAGGGCGAGTCGGAGCTCGTGGTCAAGGACCTCGGCAGCTTCCTCGGCCGGGTCCCGCTCGTCGCGGGCGCCACCATCGACGGGTCGGGCCGCGTCGTGTGCCTGCTCGACCTGCGCGAGCTGGGCGAGCGGGCGGTGGGGTCGGCGGTGACGCCGTCCGTGCACGCCCTCCCGTCGCAGCGGACCGCGCGCGCCGAGGCGCCCGCCCGGCGGCCGCGCGTGCTCGTCGTCGAGGACAGCGTCGGCGTGCGCGAGCTCGAGCGCGTCATCCTCGAGGGCGCCGGCTACCAGGTCGAGACCGCGGTCGACGGGCTCGACGGCGCCTCGCGGCTGCGCGACGACCCCGCCGACCTGGTCGTCTCCGACGTCGAGATGCCGGGCATGGACGGCTACGAGCTGACCCGGACGATCCGCCGCACGAAGGGCTGGGAGAACGTCCCGGTGGTCATCATGACCTCGCGCGGCGAGGACGCCTCCCGCCAGGCCGGCCTCGAC
>DATMKB010000182.1:0-9059 GCA_035553635.1 Mycobacteriales bacterium | reverse complement strand
GAACGGCGGCGTGCGCACCAGCGACGACCCGGGTGGCAGCCGGCCCGCCACCGAGTGCACCGCCGTGACCTCGAGCGCCTCCTCACGCGAGAGCGGCGGCAGCAGGCCGGGCAGCCGCTCGGCGAGCATCGTCTTGCCGCTGCCGGGCGGCCCGAGCAGGAGCAGGTGGTGGCCGCCGGCGGCGGCGACCTCGACCGCCGTGCGGCCCAGCACCTGGCCGCCGACGTCGGCGAGGTCGGGGACCGGGCCGGGAGCCGCGGCCTCCGGCGGGACGGGCACCGGCTCGTCCCACGGCAGGCCGCGGAGCAGGGCCACGAGGTCGGCGAGCCGCCGGACGCCGTGCGCCCGGACGCCGTCGACGAGCGCGGCCTCGGCGAGCTCGGACGCCGGCACGACGACGCGCTCCAGCCCGGCGTCGCGGGCGGCGAGCACCGCCGGCAGCACGCCCCGCACCGGCCGGACGGCGCCGTCGAGCCCGAGCTCGCCGAGCAGCGCCGTGCCCGCGAGCGACGACGCCGGCACCTCGGCGTCGGCGGCGAGCACGGCCGCGGCGATGGCCAGGTCGAAGGCGCTCCCCCGCTTGGGCAGCGACGCCGGCGACAGGCCCACGGTGATGCGGCGGGCGGGCCACGGGAGCCCGGAGTTCACGACCGCCGCCCGCACGCGGTCGCGCGCCTCGGCGACGGAGGCGTCGGGCAGGCCGACCATCGTCAGGCCGGGCAGGCCCTGCGCGAGGTCGGCCTCCACCTCGACGACCGAGCCGTGCAGCCCCACGAGCGCCACCGAGAAGGCGCGGGCCAGCGCCATCAGAACGCCCCGACGAGGTGCTCGACCACCGGCGCGTGCCCGCGCTCGCGCACCACCGACACGACGTCGAAGCGCAGCGGCGCCCCGCCGCCGGGGTGCTCGGCGAGCCACCGGCACGCCAGCGCCCGCACCCGGTCGGCCTTGCGCCGCGACACCGCCTCCGACGGCTGCCCGAACGCGGCGGTGCTCCGCGTCTTGACCTCGACGAACACGAGCGTGCCGTCCGCCGCGCGAGCGACGACGTCGAGCTCGCCCTCGCGGCACCGCCAGTTCCGGGCGAGGACCTCGAGCCCCGCCGCCTGCAGGTGCCGGGCGGCGAGGTCCTCACCCCACCGGCCCAGCTCGTCCTTCGCGCCCACCGCGACCACCTCCGGCCGCGAGACTGCGGCCGGAGGAGGACGAGCGGCGCGGGCCCTGTGGACGCCCGGCGGCGTCCACAGGCCCCGGAGGTCAGTCCTGGCCGGCGCCGTCGACGCGGGGTATGCGCGCGCCCTGCACGACGCCGTGCTCCTCGCTCGTGCCGGTCGACGGGACCTCCCCCACCGACTCCACGCCGTGCGGGTTGCCGCTGCCCGACGGCCGGCCGGAGTCGCGGACCATGTGGCCGGCGCCGGCCTCGACGTCGGTCTCGACCTGCTCGGCCGGCGACGTCGTGCCCTGCAGCCCCGGGGCGCGGTGCGAGGTGCCCGGCGTCGCGCTGACGGGCTGCTCGGGACCGGGCGCGCGGCCCGTCGAGCTCGTGGGGTCCGGCGCCGGCCGGTCGTCGGCGGGCACCGTGCCGGCGCCGCCGAGGTCGGTGGGCCCGCCGTGCGCGCCCCCGCGGGGCCCGCCGGCCAGGCCGCCGGCGAGCGAGGGCCGCTGCGCGTCGTCCGCGCCGACGTTCATCTCCTGCAGCGTCGGCGGCTCGAGCGGCGCGGACGGGTCGCGGTGCCCCGGCGTCGGCGGCATGGTGGGCTCGGCCTTGCCCTGGTTGCCGACCGGCGAGCCGGTGTAGCCGGTGCCGGGGTTGCCCGGGGCGGTGCGCTCCTCCAGCCCGACGGGGTCGGTCCCGCTCTCGACCGGCGCCCGCTCGTCGACGGAGTCCGGCACGTCCGGCGTCTGGCTCACAGCAGCTCCTCCCGACCTCCCGGCGCGGCGCCGGGCCGTCGAGCCCCTACCCGCCGCTCCCGCTCCCGAACTCCGGCCGGCTGCCGGGCAGCTCGAGGTCGGGCTTGTCGAGCCGCTCGACGTTCACGTCCTTGAACGTGAGCACCCGCACCGACTTCACGAACCGCGCCGGGCGGTACATGTCCCAGACCCACGCGTCGCCGAGGGTGAGCTCGAACCACACCTCGCCGTCGGCGCTGCGGGGCTGCACGTCGACGGAGTTGGCGAGGTAGAAGCGGCGCTCGGTCTCGACGACGTAGTCGAACTGCCGGACGATGTCGCGGTACTCCCGGTAGAGCTGCAGCTCCATCTCGGTCTCGTACTTCTCGAGGTCCTCGGCGCTCATGCAGTGGCCTCCAGCAGCTCGGGCGCGCGCAGCGCCGACCGGACGTTGACGTAGCTGAACCGGTGCTCGGGGCACGGGCCGTGCGCCGCGAGCGCGGCGGTGTGCTCGGGCGTGCTGTAGCCCTTGTGCCGGTCGAACTCGTACTGCGGGTACTGCTGGTGCAGCTCGGCCATGAGCCGGTCACGCGTCACCTTCGCCACGACGGACGCCGCCGCGACGCTCGCCGCCACCCGGTCGCCCTTCCACACCGCGAGCGCCGGCGCGGGCATGCCCGGCACCGGGAAGCCGTCGGTGAGCACGTACGACGGCGCGGGGCGCAGCCGCGCCACGGCCTGCCGCATCGCCCGGACGTTCATGACGTGCAGCCCGCAGCGGTCGACCTCGCCCGGCGGCACGACCACCACCGACCAGGCCAGCGCGCGGCGCACCACCTGCTCGTACGCGCTCTCGCGCGCGGCGGCGGTGAGCAGCTTGCTGTCGGCCAGGCCCGGCACCTCGCCCCGCCTGCCCTCCGGCAGGACGACGGCCGCCACGACGAGCGGGCCGGCGCACGCCCCGCGCCCCGCCTCGTCGACGCCGGCGACGTGCCGGAACCCGCAGCGCTGCAGCACCCGGTCGAACTGCCACAGCCCGTTCTCGGTGCGCACCACCGGCCGCGGGGCGCGGTTCACGCCCGGGCCGCCGCGTCGACGAGGTCGGGCAGCGCCTCCGGGTAGACGCGCTCGCCGGTCGAGCGCAGCTCCTCGACGCTCCACCACCGGTGGCCGAGCACGGCGCTCACCTCGAGCTCGTTGAACCCGGAGGTGTCGACGTCGTGCGCGTCGACGCGCAGCACGAAGTAGTCCTCGGTCTGCCGGTACAGGTCACCGGCGAAGCGGAACGTCGCGGTGCGCGCGTGCACGGGCGCGCCGAGCGCCTCGGGCGCGACGTCGAGGCCGGTCTCCTCGCGCAGCTCGCGGACGGCGCCCTCGGCGGGCGTCTCCCCGGGGTCGAGCCCCCCGCCCGGGGTGAACCACCACGAGCCGGCGCCGGCGTCGGCGGGGTCGCAGCCGTGGAAGAGCAGGACCCGGCGCTCGCGGTCGAGCAGGAGGACGCGGGCCGCCCGGCGCTCCACCGGCTGCGCGGACGACGGGGCGGTCACCCGCCCGATGCTATGCGCGGCGCAGCCGGCGGCGGAGCGCCACGACGGGCAGCGCGCCGACGAGCCCGAGGGCGTACGGCACGGCCACCACCCCGGCGGCCAGCGGGCCGTCGAAGGTGTCCGGCACGCGCAGGACGGCGGCCCGGTCGAGCGGCCACACCACGACGAACGCGCGCCCGATGACGCGGTCGACCGGCACGGTGCCGTTGTTGGCGTCGTCGAGGTAGAAGCGGGAGTCGCGCGAGGCGCCGCGGTGGTCGCCCATGACGAACAGCCGGCCCTCGGGCACGAGCACGCCGGGCGAGCCGGGCGGGCACAGCTCGGCGGTGGCGCCGGCCTCGCAGAACGGCCGCTGGTCGTCCTCGAACAGGTACGGCTCCTCGAGCACGACGGCGGTGTCGGAGCCGGCGGGCTGCACCGTCACCTTGCCGTCGGTGCAGCAGGCGACCCGGTCGCCCTCGACGCCGATGACGCGCTTGATGAAGTCCTTCTCGCCGGGCACGCCCAGGCCGAGGAAGCCGCCGACCGCCTGCAGGGCCCTCTGCACCGGGCCGGACGGCTGCACGAGCACGGTCTCGGGCTCGGTGAAGCTGCCCTCGCCGTCGAAGACCACGATCTCGCCGCGGTGGACCTCGCGGAAGTCGTAGACCAGCTTGTTGACCAGCACCCGGTCGCGGATCTCGAGCGTCTGCTGCATCGAGCCGGACGGGATGTAGAAGGCCTGCACGAGGAAGGCCTTGATGAGCAGCGCGAGCACGAGCGCCACGAGCAGCAGCACGGGCAGCTCGCGGAAGAACGAGCCCTTCTTCTCCGCCGCGTGGGCGCCGCCCGCGGGCGGCTCCTCACCGGTCGAGACGGTCTCGCTCAGGGCGTCGCTCACAGTCGTCCCAACGCAGCGGGTCGCGAGGAGGTGCCGGCCGGGCGGCCGGCCGGTGGGGCGGTCAGGCCTCGGCGGGCGCGGCGGGAGCGGCGGTGGCCGGCGCCGGGGTGGCGCCGGGGCTGGCCGGGGCGGTGCGCGCGCTCTTGCCGGTCGGCACCGTGGTGTCGCGCTTCTCCTTGATCTTGGCCTTCTTGCCGCGGAGCTCGCGCAGGTAGTACAGCTTCGCCCGGCGGACGTCACCGCGGGTGAGGACCTTGACGTCCTCGATGACCGGGGTGTGCACCGGGAAGGTGCGCTCGACGCCAACGCCGAAGCTCACCTTGCGGACCGTGAAGGTCTCGCGGACGCCGCCGCCCTGGCGGCGGATGACGACGCCCTGGAAGCGCTGCACGCGGGAGCGGTTGCCCTCCACGACCCGGACGCCGACGTCGACGGTGTCGCCGGGCCGGAACTCCGGCACGTCGGTGCGCAGCTGCGCGGCGTCGAGCTCGTCCAGGACGTTCATCGGGGCTCTGCTTCCTCGTGCGGCGCGCGCGACGGAGCGCGGGCCGGGCCGGTCGGGGGTGCGCGCCAGCCTCGTGCGAGGGGCGCAGCAGCCCTCTACTGTGCCACACCCTCCGGCGGGAGCAGGTCCGGACGGCGGTCGCGGGTGCGGGCGAGGGCCTGCTCGCGCCGCCAGCGGGCGATCGCCCCGTGGTCGCCGGACAGCAGGACGTCGGGGACGGGCCGCCCGCGCCACACCGGCGGGCGGGTGTAGACCGGCCCCTCGAGCAGCGACTCCATGGCGCCGGGCGCGAAGGAGTCGTCGTCGACCGACGCCGCGTTGCCCAGCACGCCGGGCAGCAGCCGGGCCACGGCCTCGACGACGACGAGCACCGCGACCTCGCCGCCGGCGAGCACGTAGTCGCCGAGCGAGACCTCCCGCACCCGGTAGCGGGAGCCGGCGTCCTCGAGGACGCGCGCGTCGATGCCCTCGTAGCGGCCGCAGGCGAACACAAGCCGGGGCTCGGCGGCCAGCTCGGCCGCCAGGGCCTGCGTGAACCGCTCCCCCGACGGCGTCGGGACGACGAGCACGGGGTCGGGCCCGTCCGGTCCCTGCGCGCGCACGGCGTCGAGCGCCCGGCCCCACGGCTCGGGCGTCATGACCATGCCGGGGCCGCCGCCGTAGGGCGTGTCGTCGACGGTGCGGTGCACGTCGTCGGTCCAGGTGCGCAGGTCGTGCGTGCGCACCTCGAGCAGCCCCCGGGCCTGCGCCTTGCCCAGCAGCGAGACCCCGAGCGGTGCGAGGTACTCGGGGAAGATCGTGACCACGTCGACCTGCACGGCCGCCTCAGCCGTAGAGGTGCTGCGGCACCTGCGCCTCGAGGTCCTCGAGCACCTCGAGCGGCTCGTCGAGGTCGAGCGTCGCCTTCAGCAGCGCCGCCGACGACGGCAGGGCGTCGGGGCGCCAGCCGGCCGGGTCCCAGGCGCCGGAGCGCAGCAGGGCCTTCGCGCAGTGCAGGAAGACCTCCTCGACCTCGACGACGAGCGCCAGCGAGGGCCGGTGCCCGCGCACCACGAGGTCGTCGAGGAACGGGGCCTCGCGCACCACGAGCGCCCGGCCGTTGACGCGCAGCGCGTCGGAGCGTCCGGGCACGAGGAACAGCGCCCCGACGTGCGGGTTGGCGAGCACGTTGCGGAAGCCGTCGACGCGGCGGTTGCCCGGCCGGTCGGCGAGCACGAGCGTGCGGTCGTCGAGGACGTGCACGAGCCCGCCGGCCGGGTCGCCCTTCGGCGAGACGTCGCAGCGGCCCCCGGCGTCGGACGTCGCGACCAGGCACAGCGTGGAGGCGGCCAGCCACAGCAGGTCCGGCTCCGCGAGGCGCGTGCGGACCTTCGCCGCCACCTTCGGGTGCGGCACGCCGACGACGTCGACGAGCTCGTCCTCGGTGGTCACCACCGACCAGCCCTCGCGCGTCACAGGCCCTCCACGAGCCCCTCGGGGGGCGTGAGGACGACGCGGCCGCCGTCCAGGTCGACGACGGGCACGATCGCCCGCACGAACGGCACGAGCACCTCGGCACCGCCGGTGCGCGTCACGACGAGGACGTCGCCGTGCGGCAGGTGCAGCACGTCGGTGACGTCGCCGAGCGCGGTGCCGTCCTCGAGGTCGGCGCGCAGCCCGCGCAGCTGCCAGTCGTGGAACTCGTCCGGGTCGTCGACGGGCGGGAGCGTCCGGACGTCGACGAGCAGCAGGGTGTCGCGCAGGGCCTCGGCCGCGGTGCGGTCGGGCACGCCCTCGAACAGCACGACGAGGCGGCCGTTCTGCTCGCGTCGCGCGGCGACGACGAGCGGCCCGCGCTCGGGCGGGTCGGCGTGCAGGGAGGCGCCCTCGGCGAAGCGGTCGTCGGGGTCGTCGGTGCGGACCTCGACGGTGACCTCGCCGCGCACGCCCTGGGGACGGCCGACGCGCCCGACGACCACGAGGTCGTCGGGCGCGGGCCGGCCCATGTCGGTCAGGTCGTCAGACGAGGTCGGTGTCGACCACGTCGACGCGCACGCCGCGGCCGCCGAGCGCCGTCATGACGGTGCGCAGCGCCTTGGCCGTGCGGCCGTTGCGGCCGATGACCTTGCCGAGGTCGTCCGGGTGCACGCGCACCTCGAGGGTGCGCCCGCGGCGGCCGGTGACCAGCTCGACCGTGACGTCGTCCGGGTTGTCGACGATGCCCTTGACGAGGTGCTCGAGGGCCTGCTCGAGCACGGGCTAGGACCCCGTGCTGGAGGCGTCGTCGGCGGCCTGCGACGCGGCGGCCGCGTCGGTGCCCTTCGGCGAGCCGGTGCCCTGCTCGGCGGCGGCGGCGTCGCCCGCGGGGGCGGCGTCGGCGGGCGCGGAGGCGGCGGCGTCCTCGGCCGGGGTGCTGCCCTCGCCGGCGGCGGGCGCCGGGGTGGCGGTGGCCGGCTGGTCGGCCGGGGGCGCGGCGTGGCCGGCGGGCGCGGTGTCGTCGTCGGCCTTCTTGCCGGCGGCGGCCTTCTTCTTCGGCGTGGTGGCGGCGCCGCCGCCCTCCAGGCCCTCCTTGGCCGCGGCCTCGAAGACGGCCTTCTTGTCGGCCTTGGGCTCGGCGACGCGCATGGGCGGCGGGGCCGGCTCGCCCTTGAACTTCTGCCAGTCGCCGGTCACCCGGAAGATGGCGGCGACGGGGTCGGTCGGCTGGGCGCCGACGCCGAGCCAGTACTGCGCGCGGTCGCTGTCGACCTCGATGAAGGAGGGGTCCTCCTTCGGGTGGTACTTGCCGATCGTCTCGATGACGCGGCCGTCGCGCTTGGTGCGCGCGTCGGCGACGACGATGCGGTAGTACGGGGCGCGCATCTTGCCCAGGCGCATGAGCTTGATCTTGGTTGCCACGGGGTCTTCGTGCTCCAGTCGTACGGCGTGGGGAAGCGGTCCTGCGGCGTGTGGGGTGCGCGCCGGGACCGCGTTCGTGCTGGCACGCCGGCGACGGGTAGAGGGGCCGTCGGACGGCGGTGGCTCGCCGGACAGTGTGCCAGACGGCGCTCCGGGCCGTCGGGTGTGGCCGGGGTCACGGAAGGAGGAGCGTGCACGAGGCCGTTGACCCCTCCGTGACGGCCGTGACAGAGACCCCTGCTCCGGCGGCCGCCCCTCCCCTGTGGCGGGCCCCCGGCCTGCGCACGCTGTTCACCGCCAGCACCACCGCCCGCCTGGCCAACGAGGCCGCCCGCGTCGCCGTCGTGCTGCTCGTGCTCGAGCGCACCGGGTCGCCGGCGCTGGCCGGCACCGTCGTCGGCGCCCTGACGCTGCCCTCGCTCGTCACCGGCCCGCTGCTCGGGGCCTGGCTCGACCGCACCCGCCGGCGGCGCGGGGCGTTCGTCGCCAACCAGCTGCTGCTCCTCGGCGGTCTGCTGGGCCTGCTCGCCGCCACCGGCAGCGCGCCGCACGGCGTCGTCCTCGCGCTCGCGCTGGTGTCCGGCCTCGCGGCGCCCGTGCTGACCGGCGGCTTCACCGGCCTCATCGCCCCGCTCGTGCCGGCGGCGC
The DNA here is from genome assembly GCA_035553635.1 of Mycobacteriales bacterium. Lineage (GTDB taxonomy): Bacteria > Actinomycetota > Actinomycetes > Mycobacteriales > SCTD01 > DATLGD01. The sequence continues at coordinate 709 of DATMKB010000182.1, read as the reverse complement.
TGCTGCGCCGGGCCTACGGGGCGGAGGCCACCTCCTACAACGTCGCCGGCGTCACCGGCCCGGCGCTGGCCGGCGCGCTCGCGGGCTTCGCCGGCGCGGGCACCGCCGTCGCCGTCGCGGCCGGGCTGTCGGCCGTGGCGCTGGCCGCCGTGCTGCGCGTGCCCATGCCGCCGCCGCTGCTGTCGTCGCCGCGCAGCCTGCTGCGCACCGTCGGCGACGGGCTGTCGCTGCTCGTCCGCACGCCGGCCCTGCGGTCGGTCACCACGGCCACCACCCTCGCCTTCGCCGGCATGGGCGCGATGCCCGTCGCCTTCCCGCTGCTGGCGGAGGAGCTGGGCGCCGGCCCCGCCGCCGCCGGCCTGCTCTTCTCCACCTTCGCGCTGGGCGCCCTCGCCGGCTCGCTCGTCGTGGCCTCCCGCACACCGCGCACCGGCCCGATGCGGCTGGCCTACCTCGGCATCGGCGGGCTCGGGCTCGCCTGGGCCGCCCTGGTGCTCGCGCCCTCGCTGCCGGTGGCCGTCGCCGTCATCGCCGTCGCCGGGGCGCTCGAGGGCCCGGTGCTCGCGTCGACGCTCGCCGTGCGCGAGCTGTGGTCGCCGGCGTCGATGCGCACCCAGGTGGTGACGACGGCGGCGTCGCTGAAGTTCGGCGGCTTCGCGCTCGGCAGCGCCGGCGCCGGCGCCGCGGCGGCCGCCCACGGCGTCACCGG
>DATMKB010000181.1:0-5212 GCA_035553635.1 Mycobacteriales bacterium | reverse complement strand
GCGCTGCCCGAGTACCGGGCGATCCGCGAGGGCGTGTCGATGCTCGACTCCTGCGCCCGCCCCGACCTCATCACCGAGATCACGCTGCAGCCGGTGCGCCGCTTCGGCGTCGACGCCGCCATCTTCTTCTCCGACATCGTCGTGCCGCTGCGGGCGGTCGGCGTCGACCTCGACATCGTCCCGGGCGTCGGCCCGGTGGTCGCCGAGCCGTTCCGCTCGGCGGCCGACCTCGACCGGCTGCCGCCGCTGACGCCGGACGCCGTCGACTACGTCACGCAGGCGGTGCAGGAGCTGGTGCGCGAGCTGGGCCCCGTGCCGCTCATCGGCTTCGCCGGCGCGCCGTTCACCCTCGCCAGCTACCTCGTCGAGGGCGGGCCGAGCAAGAGCCACGCCCGCACCAAGGCGCTCATGCTCGGCGACCCGGCGCTGTGGGCGGGCCTCATGGAGCGCCTCGCCGGCATCACGCTGGCCTTCCTGCGCGTGCAGGCCGACGCCGGCGCCTCGGCCGTGCAGCTGTTCGACTCCTGGGTCGGCGCGCTGCCGGTGCACCGCTACCGCGAGAGCGTCAAGCCGCACAGCGCCCGGGTGCTCGCGGGCATCGCGTCCTCGCACCCGGACGTCCCGCGCATCCACTTCGGCGTGGGCACCGGCGAGCTGCTGCACGACATGGGCGACGCCGGTGCCGACGTCGTCGGCGTCGACTACCGGCTGACCCTCGAGGAGGGCGCCCGCCGCATCGGCCCGGGCCGCGCGGTGCAGGGCAACCTCGACCCGGCCGTCGTGCTCGCGCCGCCGGAGGTGGTGGAGCGCGAGGTGCACGCCGTCCTGCGGTCGGGCCAGGCCGCCGAGGGCCACGTCTTCAACCTCGGCCACGGGGTCCTGCCGGAGAGCGACCCCGGCGTGCTGGGCCGGGTGGTCGAGCTCGTGCACGAAGGGCTGCCGTCAGCCGGCTGACCGCAGCGACCTCCCGCACGCCCCCGCGGAGGCCAGCAGCACCAGCGCAGCCCCCAGCAGCGCCACCCGCACCGACCCGACGTACGACGCCTCCGCGGCCGCCCGCAGCTGCAGCAGCGCCTCGAAGGGCACGCCGCCCTGCGCCACCTCGAGCACCCGGTCGGTGCCGGCGCCGGCCAGCAGCGCCTCGACGACGACGTCGACCCGTGCGGCGTCCACGCCCGAGCCGAGCAGGCGGCGGGTCAGGTCGTCGCCGAGCCGCGCGACCACGAGCGCGCCCAGCCCCGCGACGGCGACGACGCCGCCGAGCTCGCGCGCCACGTTCACCGCCGCCGCGGCCAGGCCCGACCGGCTGCCCTCGACGGCGTCCATCGACGCGGTGACCACCGGCGCCGTGGCCAGCCCGAGCCCCGCGCCCGCGACGCCGAGCGCCGCGGCGAGGGCGGCGTCGCCGAGGTCGGGCGACAGCAGCAGGGCCAGCGCGCCGAGCGCCCCGGCCGCCACGACGAGCCCGGCCACGGCCGGCGTCCGCGGGCCGCGCGCCGCCGCCCAGCGACCGGCCAGCGGCGCGACGAGCACGAGCCCGGCGGTGAGCGGCAGGAGCCGCAGCGCCGTGGGGAGCGGGTCGCGCTGCTGCACCAGCTGCAGGAACAGCGACAGGAACACGAGCAGGACGAAGACCGCGAGACTGGCGGCGAAGGCCCCGGTGAGCGCGCCCGAGAGCCGGCGGTCGCGCAGGAGGGCCGGCGGCAGCAGCGGGTCGCGCACCCGCCGCTCCACGACGCCGAAGGCGACCAGCGCCGCGACTGCCGCGGCGCCGGTGGCGACGACGGGCGCGCCCAGGCCGTCGCGCCCGGCGAGCACGACCGCGAAGGTGCCGGCGGCCAGGCCCGCGGCGGCCAGCAGCTGGCCGAGGGGGTCGAGCCGGCGACCGCGCTCGGGCGGGTCGCCGGCCGGCGCGACGAGCAGCACCAGCAGCACCGCCGCGCACAGCGGCAGGTTCACCCAGAACACCGACGGCCAGCCGTACCGGGCGACGAGCAGCCCGCCGACCACCGGGCCGAGCACGAGGGCGGCGGCGCCCGTGGCGGCCCACAGCCCGACCGCGCGCGCCCGCGCGGCCCGCTCGGGGTAGGCGGCGGCGAGCACCGCCAGCGCCCCGGGCAGCACCAGGGCCGCGCCGGCGCCCTGCACGGCCCGCCAGCCGACGAGCGCGCCCGCCGAGCCGGCGGTGGCGCACCCCGCGGACGCGCCGGAGAACACGACGAGCCCGGCGGCCAGCACGCGGCGCCGACCGGCGACGTCGGCGAGCGTGCCGCCGGTCAGCAGCAGCGCCGCCAGGGCCACCGTGTAGGCGGTGACGACGCCCTGCAGCTCGCTGACGCCGACGGCGAGGTCGCGCTGCAGGTCCACCACGGCGACGGCGACGACGGTGTTGTCGAGCGTCGCGGTGAACGCGGCGAGCGAGGTCGCGACGAGGACGAGCCCCCGTACCGCGCGCCCCGCCACGGCGGCACCCTAGGCGGCGAGGGCCCCCCGCCGCCTGCGGGCGCGCAGGGCGGCCCAGCCCAGCAGCAGCGCCACCGGCAGGAAGGGCAGCAGCGCACCGGCCGTGGCGGCCAGCACCGTGCCGGCGGCGAGGAGCGCCGCCCAGCCGCCGCGCAGGCCGTCGAGGAAGCCGGGCAGCCCGCCGGCCGCCGTCCCCGGGCCGTCCTCGGCGTCCAGGCGCAGCGTCACGGTGCTGAGCCGCACCCGGTCGCGCAGGGCGGTCAGGCGGGCCTGCAGCGACTCCAGGTCGGCGGTGCGCCGGGTGAGCTCGCCCTCGACCTGCACGACCTGGGCGAGGTCGTCGGCCTCCTCGAGCAGCGCCCGCACCCGGTCCACGCTGGCCCGCTGGGTCGCCAGCCGCGCCTCGAGGTCGACGAGCTCCTCGCCCACCTCCTCGCTGGAGACCACCCGGCCGCGCTCCTCCCCGAGTCCGGCGAGCGCGGTGAGGACGCCGTCCAGCTGCTCGGGCGGGACCCGCAGGACGAGCTCGGCGCCGGCCACGCCGCCGCGGGCGAGGTCGGCCCGCTCGCTCACCACCGCGCCGCCGGCGTCCCGGGCCACGGCGGCGGCCCGGTCGGCGGCCGGCCGGACGTCGTCGACGCGGACGTCGAGCTCGGCGGTGCGCACCACCGCCTCGCCGGCGAGCGCGAGGCTGGCCAGCGGCGGCAGGGCGCCCGCGGTGGTGGTGCCGCCACCGCCGCCGGCGGAGTCGGCGACCGCCTCGGGGGCTGCCATGTCGGCCGCGGCGCCGGACTCGGCACCCGACGCCGTGGAGGCGTCGTCGGACGAGCCGGTGCAGGCGGTCAGGGCGAGGGCGAGGACGGGCAGCAGCAGCAGTCGGCGCACGGTGACCTCCGGGACTCGGTGCCTGTCGGACGCGGCGGCCGGGCGCCCGGCTCCCGCCTACGCTGGACCGAGACCGACCCGTGACCAGCCGCCCGGAGCCGCGTGACCCCCTCGACCGCACCGCGCGTGGCGGTGGTCGGCGGCGGCATCGCCGGCCTGGCCGCCGCGCACGCCGTCCGCACGGCGCGCCCCGACGTGCACGTCGTGGTGCTCGAGGCGTCGGCCGCGCTGGGCGGCAAGCTGCGCGGCAGCGAGGTGGCCGGCGTCGTCGTCGACGAGGGGGCCGACTCCCTGCTCGCCCGGGTGCCGGACGCCGTCGAGCTGGCCCGCGCGGTCGGCCTGGGTGACCGGCTCGTGCCGCCGGCGACGGCCGGCGCCGGCCTGTGGACCCGCGGCCGCGTGCGCCCGCTGCCCACCGGGACCGTGCTCGGCGTGCCCGCGGACCTGCGGGCGCTCGCGCGCAGCGGCGCCCTGCCGCCGGCCGACGTCGCCCGCGCCGCGCTCGACCTCGTCCTGCCGGGGCAGCCGGTGGAGGAGGACGTCGCCGTCGGCGCGCTGGTGGCCCGGCGCCTCGGCCGCGGGGTCGTCGACCGGCTCGTCGACCCGCTGCTCGGCGGCGTGTACGCCGGTCGCGCCGACGCGCTCTCGCTGCACGCGACCGTGCCGCAGCTCGCGCGCACCGCCGCGACGACGCCGAGCCTGGTGCGGGCGGCCCGCGCCGCCCGCCCGGCCCGGCCGGTCGAGGGGCCGGTCTTCCTCGGCCTCGTCGGCGGGCTCGGCACGCTGCCGCCCGCGGTGGCGGCGGCGAGCGGGGCGGAGGTGCGGCTCGGCACCACCGTGCGGGGGCTGTCCCGCACGCCCTCGGGCTGGCGGCTCGAGCTCGGCAGCGCCGCGTCGCCCGAGGCCCTCGACGCCGACGCCGTCGTGCTCGCCGTACCGGCCGCGCCCGCCGCCCGGCTCCTGCGCGGGGTCGCGCCGGCCGCCGCGGCGGAGGTCGGCGTCCTCGACTACGCGAGCGTCGCTCTCGTGACCCTGGTCCTCGACGGGCCCGCGCCCGGCACGGGCAGCGGCTACCTCGTGCCGGCGGTCGAGGGGCGGCTCACCAAGGCCGTGACCTTCACGAGCCGCAAGTGGCAGCACCTCGCCGGCGGCCCGGCGGTCGTGCGCGCCAGCGTCGGGCGGGTGGGGGAGGAGGCGTCGCTGCAGCGCGACGACGCCGACCTCGTCGCGACGGTCGTCCGCGAGCTCGAGCGGGCCGTCGGGCCGCTCCCGCACGTGCTCGGCACCCGCGTCACCCGGTGGGGCGGCGGGCTGCCGCAGTACGCCGTCGGGCACCTGGACCGCGTCCGGCGCGCGCGCGCCGCGCTGCCGCCCGGCCTGGCGCTGGCCGGCGCCGCGGTCGACGGCGTCGGCGTCCCGGCCTGCGCCGGCAGCGGCCGTCGCGCCGGGGAGGCCGTGCTCGCGCACGTGCGCCCGGCCGGGGCTGGCGCAGAATAGGGGCATGACGCAGCCCGCCCAGGACGCCCGCCCGGAGGCCCCCAAGGCCAAGGAGCTCAACGAGCAGCTGCTGTACACGATGTACGCGGTCTTCAGGGCCGAGAGCCGGCTGCCGGAGGACCGCAGCGCGCTGGCCGAGGAGGCGCAGGCGCTGCTCGACGAGGTGCTGCAGAAGGACGTCTACACGCGCGGTACCTACGACGTCAGCGGCTTCAAGGGCGACGCCGACGTCCTCGTCTGGTGGACCTGCCCCGACCCCGACGTCCTGCAGGAGGCCTACGCGCGCTTCCGGCAGACCGCGCTGGGCCGGCACCTCGCGCCGGTGTGGTCGAGCGTCGGGCTGCACCGCCCGGCCGAGTTCAACCGC
>DATMKB010000180.1:0-2978 GCA_035553635.1 Mycobacteriales bacterium | reverse complement strand
GCCGGGATCGCCCGGCTGCTCACCCGGCTCACCGACGCGCACACGGCGCGGATGGCCGCGCTGGGCCTGCAGTCCTGAGGGGGCCGCTGGCGCGGCGGGGCGCTCGCGCAGCGGGGCGATCTCTGACGGTCGGCGTGGCGGTGCAAGCGCGTTGCGGCGTCAGAGATCGCGGGGGTGCTCGCGCGGCGGGGCGATCTCTGACGGACGGCGTGCCGGCGCAAGCGCGTCGCGGCGTCAGAGATCGCGGTGCGGGTCCTCGCCGGCGCAGGCTGTCCGACAGCGGCGCCACGATCTCTGACGGTCGGCGAAGCGGTGCAGGCGCGCTCCGGCGTCAGAGATCCCGCGGTCGGACGCGCCGAGGGCCGGCCCCCTCGCGGGGACCGGCCCTCGGGGCCGTGCGGGTGCCTCAGACGCGCGTGCGCTTCTTGCCGCTCACCGCGTTGTAGATGACCAGCGCGACGATGGCGCCGATGATCGAGCCGATGAGGCCGCTCGGCTCGAGCAGGCTGTCGCCGCGCCCGATGAGGGAGGCGAGGAAGCCACCCACGAACGAGCCGACGATGCCGAGCAGGATGGTGGCGGGGATGCTCATGCTGTCCTTGCCGGGCACCAGGGCGCGGGCGATGAAGCCGGCGACCAGGCCGATCAGGATCATGCCGATGATCGTGCCGATCACTGTGGTTCCTCCTCGTCCTCAGGACCCGGGCGGGTCCGTGCTGGCGTCAGAGGTTCCCGACGTGCGCGATGCGCAAGCACGTGCTGCCGAACTGTGACGTGCGCGTCAGGTCGCGCTCAGACGGCGCCGAAGCCGACGCGGCGCTGCTCGCTCTCGGCGATCTCGACGTAGGCCAGCTTGGCCACCGGCACGATGACGCGGCGGCCCTTGTCGTCGACGAGCGCCAGCACGCCGTCGGAGCTGCGGAACGCGGCGGTGACGGCCTGCTCGACCTCGTCGGGCGTCTGGCCGCTCTCGAGCACCAGCTCGCGCGGCGCCTGCTGCACGCCGATCTTGACCTCCACCGCGGTGCTCCTCACGTCGTGTTCCGGGTCGGGCTCGCGGCCGACACTAGTGCGCGGCCGCGGTGCCGGCCCGCCCGTCCGCCCACAGCGGACAGGGGGCGCCGTCAGGCGGTGAGCGGGGAGCCGGCGAGGCCGCGCCAGAGCAGCCCGACGAGCAGCTCGACGGCCCTGTCCTTCGGCACCGTGCCCGCGCCGTCGAGCCACCAGCGGGCGCTCACCTCCGCCGCGCCGGACAGCGCGACCGACAGCAGGAGCGCCTCCTCCTCGCGGTAGCCGGTGTCGTGCGCGATGGTGCGGGCGATCGCCTCGACGCACTGCATCGTCATGCGCTCGACGCGCTCGCGGACGGCCGGGTCGTTGCGCAGGTCGCTCTCGAACAGCAGCCGGAAGGCGCCCTCGCCGGGCGTGCCCTCGCCGTCGACGAAGTCGAAGTAGGCCTGCACCGACGCCGTCACCCGGGCGTGGTTGTCGGTGGTCGAGCCGAGCGCCTCGTGCACCCGGCCGACGAGCACCTCGGCGTGCTGGTCGAGCAGCGCCAGGTAGAGCTCGAGCTTGCTCGGGAAGTGCTGGTACAGCACCGGCTTGCTGACGCCGGCGCGCTCGGCGATGTCGTCCATCGCCGCGGCGTGGTAGCCCTGCACGACGAAGACCGCCTGCGCGGCGGACAGCAGCTGCGTGCGCCGGGCTTGGCGCGGCAGCCGCGCACCGCGGGGGGCGTCGGCGGGCAGCGGGGTCACGGGCGAACCCTAGAGCCCCGTCACTCCCGGCCCTCGTCCTCGTCCAGCGGCACGTCCTGCGCCTGCTCGACGGCGTCGGCGCCGTCGGCCTCCAGGGGGACGTCGTCGGGCAGGCGGGTGCCGGCCTGCGGGCCCGCCGGCAGGGCCTGCTCGAGGGCGTCGGCCTCGGGTGCGGCGTCGGGAAGGCCGTCGGGCAGGCCGCCGCCGGCCGGGCCGACGGGGGCCTGCTGCTCGGCGGCGTCGTACGGGTCGGTCTCGGGCGTGGTCACGGGTCCTCCTCCTCAGGCCGTCGGCTCGTCCTGGCCGGCCTGCTCGCGCGAGCCGTGCCGGGTGCGGCGGGCGTCGACGACGCGGTCGGGGTTGCGCCGGAGGTACTCGGTCTCGAGCTCCTGGGTGCGCACCGTGTGCGCGTGCAGGGCGTCCTCGCTGCCGTGCAGGAAGGTGTCGTGGCGCGTCTCGTGGAGGTGCGCGAGCTCGCGCTCGAGGTCCTCGTCGGACAGCTGGTCGGGGGCGATCCCGGTCACGGGTCTCCTCGTGCTCGTGGGAGGACGGTCCTTGACCGGGTACCCGCCCGGCATGACCGATCACACCACTGCGCCCGAGGGCCGTGCGACCGCCCTCGTCCTCGACGTCGACGGCACCCTGCTGGACACCAACTACCTGCACGTCATGGCGTGGTGGCAGTCCTTCCGCGAGCGGGGCTACGACGTCTCCGGCTTCGACCTGCACCGCGCCATCGGCCGCGGCTCCAGCGAGCTCGTCGAGGTGCTCGTCGGGAAGCAGGACGACGCCGTGGTCGAGGGGCACGCGCGGCACTGGGCGCCGCTGCGCGAGCGCTGCACGCCCTTCCACGGGGTGCAGGACCTCGTCCGCACCTGCAAGGAGCGCGGCGCGCGCATCGTCTACTGCACGAGCGGCAGCCCGGAGGACGTCGAGGACTTCCGCGCGAAGATCGGCTGCGACGAGTGGGTCGACGCCGTCGTCAACAGCGGTGACGTCGAGCAGAGCAAGCCCGCGCCCGACATCGTGCGCGCCGCGCTCGACGCCGTCGACGTGCGGCCCGAGGACGCGGTGATGCTCGGCGACACCGTCTACGACGTGCGCGCCGCGCACGCCGCCGGCGTGCAGTGCATCGGGCTGGTGTGCGGCGGCATCAGCGAGCAGGAGCTGCGGGAGGCGGGGGCCGACGCCGTCTACGGCAACGTCAGCGAGCTGCTGCAG
>DATMKB010000179.1:0-3140 GCA_035553635.1 Mycobacteriales bacterium | reverse complement strand
CACCAGGTGGCCGGCGGCCGGCGACCTGCAGGGCGGCGACGTGCCGGCCACCTGGTGCGAGCGGCTGTCGTTCCACTTCGCGAGCTCGTACGACTTCCCGGCGCGCGACGGCAGCGCGCAGCGGGTCGACGACCTCGCGGCGTCGTGCGAGGCGGCTGCCGCTCCGCCGGCGGCGACGCCGTCCGGGGCGCCGCCGGCCGAGGAGGCGCCGGCCGAGGAGGCGCCGGCCAACGCCGCCGCGCCCGTGCTGGCCCGCGCCCTGCCCGCCACCGGCGGGCTGCCCGCGCTCGCGGCGGTCGTGCTGCTGGGCGGCGCCGCGCTCCTCCGCCGCCGGGGCTGAGCCGCGTCTCCCCGCGCTGATCGGGAGAGCGGATCCGCACCAGCGGCGCACCGGGGTTGCGGATCCGGCACCACGATCAGCAGGGAGGGTCGCTCAGGGTGCCGTGCGCGCCCGACCGCGGCCGGTGCCCTCGGTGAGGTGGTCGAGCAGCGGCCGCACCCGGTAGGGCACCGGCGTGGTCAGCGCCACGACGGTGGTGGTGCGCACGACCCCCGGCACGCCGAGCAGCTCCTGGATGAGGCGCTGCAGCCGCGAGTGGCTCTCGGCCGCGATCCGCACCACGAGGTCGGCGTCGCCGGTGGTGGTGTGCACCTCGAGCACGTGCGGCATCCCCTGCAGCGCGGCGACGGCGTCGTCGAGCGCCCCCTGCGACAGGCCGATCGAGACGAAGGCCAGCACCGGCAGGCCCAGGCCCTCGAGGTCGAGCTGCAGCCCGAAGCCGCGCACCCGGCCGTCGGCCTGCAGCCGCGACAGCCGGGCGTGCACCGTGTTGCGCGTGGTGCCCAGGTGCTCGGCGAGCTCGACGACACCGCGACGCGGGTCCTCCTCCAGCAGGCCGAGCAGCGCGGCGTCGAGGCGGTCGAGGCTGGGCACGGCGATCAGCTCCTCACCCGTGTGACCCGCGCCACCTGCGCAGGATGCCAAGACGATCTCACGACGATGGACGCTGAGGACAGCGCACCGACACTCTGCTGCGCATGACGGTCACCGACGACGCGCGCACCCCCGCTCCGGCGTACGACCTGGCGGACCGGTACCGGACCGGCGGCCGCCGGGTCCTGCTGACCGGCGTGCAGGCCGTCGCCCGCCTGCTGGTCGAGCAGCACGCCCGCGACGCCCGCGCCGGCAAGCGGGTGGCCCACCTCGTCAGCGGCTACCCCGGCTCGCCGCTCGGCGGCCTCGACAAGCTGCTGGCCGGCCTGCCGCACCTGCGCACCGAGCACGACGTGCACCTCGTCCCGGGCCTCAACGAGGAGCTCGGCGCCACCGCCGTCTGGGGCTCGCAGCTCGACCTGCCGGGCGGCAAGACCGTCGACGGCGTCGTCGGCGTCTGGTACGGCAAGGGCCCCGGCGTCGACCGGGCGTGCGACGCGATCCGGCACGGCAACGTCTACGGCGCCCACCCCGACGGCGGCGTCCTCGTGCTGGCGGGCGACGACCCGGGGGCGAAGTCGTCCTCGCTCCCCTGCGTGTCCGAGCGCACCCTCGCCTCGCTGCAGATGCCGGTGGTCACCCCGCGCAACGCCGAGGAGCTGGTGGTCTTCGGCATGCACGGCGTCGCGCTCTCGCGTCTGTCCGGCTGCTGGACCGGCGTGAAGGTGCTCGCCGACGTCGCCGACGGCCTGTTCACCGTCGAGCGCGACTTCGCCGACGTCCGGATCACCGTGCCCGAGCTGGAGTGGGAGGGCCGGCCCTGGCAGTACCGCCAGCGGGTCTTCGCCTCGCCGCCCGACTCGCTGTTCGCCGAGCAGGACCTCTTCGGCCCGCGCTGGGCCGCCGTCGAGGCCTACCGCGACGCCAACGACCTCGACGAGCTCGTCGTCGACACGCCTGACGCGTGGCTGACGGTCATCGCCACCGGCACCGCCTACGACGCCACCCGCCAGGCGCTCGCCGAGCTGGGCCTCGACGACGCCGGGCTGGCCCGCGCGGGCGTGCGGCTGCTGCGCATCGGCATGCCGTTCCCGCTGTCGGGCCCGAAGGTCCGCCGTGCGGCCCGCGGGGTGCGCGACGTCCTCGTCGTCGAGGAGAAGGTGTCGTTCGTCGAGGAGCAGGTGAAGACCGCGCTCTACGCCGTCGGCGCCCCGCGCGTGTTCGGCAAGCTCGACGACCGCGGCACCCGGCTGGTGCCGGCCGACGGCCAGCTCACCGCCGACCGCCTGCTCCCGGTGCTGCGCAGGGTGCTCGGCCAGGAGGTCGTGCTGCCCGACCCGCCCGCGCGTCCCCGCACGCAGCTGTCGCTGACGCCGGTGTCGTCGGTCAAGCGCACGCCGTACTTCTGCTCGGGCTGCCCGCACAACCGCTCGACCGTCGTCCCCGAGGGGTCGCTGTCGGGCGGCGGCATCGGCTGCCACGCGCTCGTGACGATGGCCGGCCGCGAGACGGCGCAGGTCACCGGGCTGACCCAGATGGGCGGCGAGGGCGTGCAGTGGATCGGCCAGGCGCCGTTCGCCAAGGACCACACCCACCTGTTCCAGAACGTCGGCGACGGCACCTACTTCCACTCCGGCCAGCTCGCGCTGCAGGCGTGCCTGGCCGCCGGCGTCACCATCACCTACAAGATCCTCTACAACAGCGCGGTCGCCATGACCGGCGCCCAGGACGCCCAGGGCGCGCTGACGGTGCCGCAGCTGACGCACAAGCTGGTGGCCGAGGGCGTGAAGAGGGTCGTCGTGGTCGCGGACGACGTGAAGAAGTACGGCCGCCGCGCCGACTTCGCCGCGGGAGTGCAGGTGCGCTCGCGCGACGAGCTCGACGCCGTGCAGCGCGAGCTGCGCGAGGTGCCGGGCGTCACCGTCATCGTCTACGACCAGCACTGCGCCGCCGAGGCCCGCCGCCTGCGCAAGCGCGGGAGGATGCCGGTGCGCACGCAGCGCGTGGTCATCGACGAGCAGGTCTGCGAGGGCTGCGGCGACTGCGGGCAGAAGTCGAACTGCCTGTCGGTGCAGCCGGTCGAGACCGAGCTGGGCCGCAAGACCCGCATCGACCAGACGTCCTGCAACACCGACTACTCGTGCCTGGACGGCGACTGCCCGTCGTTCCTCACCGTCGAGGTGTCCAGCGAGAAGCCGGCACGCCG
>DATMKB010000178.1:0-2764 GCA_035553635.1 Mycobacteriales bacterium | reverse complement strand
CGTGGGGGTGGGGTCCGCGGGCATGAAAAAACCCTCCTGCGAAGGCACGGAGGGTGAGCGCGTCTGCGGCGGGAGCAGGCGCGCTAGCGGACTACGAGCAGGTGCAGCACGCCGCCAGAGTGCGTCAGCGCGCACACCGGTGTCAAGCAGGCGGGACGGCCGTCCCAAGGAGTGGGACGGCCGTCCCGGCGGCTCAGTGGGTGACCGCGCCCTGCGCGGCCGACCCGACGAGCTTGGCGTACTTGCCGAGCACCCCGGTCGTGTACCGCGGCTCGAGCGGCTTCCAGCCTGCCCGGCGCTGCTCGAGCACCTCGGCGTCGACGAGCAGGTCGAGGCTGCCCGCCTCGAGGTCGAGTCGGACGCGGTCGCCGTCCGCGACCAGGGCGATGGGGCCGCCGTCGGTGGCCTCCGGCGCGATGTGGCCGACGCACAGGCCGGTCGTGCCGCCGGAGAAGCGGCCGTCGGTGAGCAGCAGGACGTCCTTGCCCATGCCGGCGCCCTTGATGGCGCCGGTGACGGCGAGCATCTCCCGCATGCCCGGCCCGCCCTTGGGCCCCTCGTAGCGGATGACGACGACGACCGGCTCCTCCGGGGAGGCGGTGAGCGAGCCGTCGATCACGGCGTCGAGCGCGCCCTGCTCGCCGTCGAAGACGCGGGCGGTGCCCTCGAAGACCTGGGCCTCGAAGCCGGCGCTCTTGACGATGGCGCCCTCGGGCGCCAGGGACCCCTGCAGCACCGTGATGCCGCCGGTGCGGTGGATCGGGTCGTCGAGCCGGCGCACGACGTCGCCGTCGAGACCGGGAAGGTCGAGCGCCTCGAGGTTCTCGGCCATCGTGCGGCCGGTCACGGTGAGGCAGTCGCCGTGCAGCAGGCCGGCGTCGAGCAGCGCCTTCATCACCACGGGCACGCCGCCGACGCGGTCCATGTCGGTCATGACGTACCGGCCGAAGGGCTTGACGTCGGCCAGGTGCGGGGTGCGCGCGCCGATGCGGCGGAAGTCGTCGTAGGAGAGCTCGACGCGCGCCTCGTGGGCGATGGCCAGCAGGTGCAGCACCGCGTTGGTGGAGCCGCCGAGCGCCATGACCACGGTGATGGCGTTCTCGAACGCCTCCTTCGTCATGACCTTGCGGGCGGTGATGCCGGCGTCGACGCACCGCACGACCGCCTCGCCGGAGGCCACCGCGAAGGCGTCGCGGCGGCGGTCGACGGCGGGCGGGGCGGCGCTGCCGGGCAGCGACATGCCGAGGGCCTCCCCCACCGACGCCATCGTGTTGGCGGTGAACATGCCGCCGCAGGCGCCCTCGCCCGGGCAGGTGGCCTTCTCCATCTCGTCGAGCTGCTCGCGGGTGATGAGCCCGCGCGCGCAGGCGCCGACGCCCTCGAACATGTCGATGATCGTCAGGTCGCGGTCGCCGTACCGGCCCGGCAGCGTCGAGCCGGCGTAGAGGAAGACGCTCGCGAGGTCGAGCCGCGCGGCCGCCATGAGCATCCCCGGCAGCGACTTGTCGCAGCCGGCGAGCGTCACCGAGCCGTCCAGGCGCTCGGCGAACATGACCGTCTCGACGCTGTCGGCGATGACCTCGCGCGACACCAGCGACGCGCGCATCCCCTCGTGCCCCATCGAGATGCCGTCGGAGACGGAGATGGTGCCGAACTCCATCGGGAAGCCGCCCGCGGCGCGCACGCCCTCCTTGGCCGCCTTCGCGAGCCGGTCGAGCGACAGGTTGCAGGGGGTGATCTCGTTCCAGGAGGACGCGACGCCGATCTGCGGCTTGTCCATGTCCTCGTCGGTCATCCCGACCGCGCGCAGCATGGCGCGCTGCGGCGCGCGCTGCATGCCCTCGGTGACGTCGGTGCTGCGCGGCTTGCGGGGGTGGCCGCCGGGAGTGGCGGAGGTGCTGGTCATGCGGTGCCCTTCGGGGCCGGAGAGGGGGCGGCCGGTCCGGCCGCGCGCACAGGTGGAGCGGTGGCCCGATGCTAGGCGCGCCGGGCGGTGCCGGGGACCGCGTGCGAGCATCGCCGGGTGAGCGAGCGCCGTCCCCGGGAGGCCCGGTTCGGCCCGACGCCCGTGTCGCTCGTGCCGCTGCTCATCGTCTGGGTGGGCACGTTCGCCGCGGCGACCTGGCGGCCGCTCGCCTGGCTGCCGCTGCTCCCGCTGCTCGCCGCGGTGTGGGTGCTGCGGGCCCGGGTGGTGGTGCGCCCCGGGTCGCTGGAGGTCGGCAACGGCCTGCGCCGCCGGCGGGTGCCGTGGGAGCGGGTCGAGGGCTTCGACGTCCCGCGGCGGGGGCCGGTGCGGCTGCTCGAGGCCGGCGACCGCCGCACGCCGCTCACGGCGGTGCCCCGGCGCGAGGTGCCGCGGCTGCTCGCGGCGGCCGAGGAGCTCGCCGGCCCCGGCGCCGCGCGCTGACGCTCCTACGATCCGCGGCGTGAGCCGCACCTTCGACGTGACCAGCGCCGACGGCACCGTCGTGCGCGCCTGGACCGACGACGCCGACGGCCCGCCGCTCCTGCTGGCGAACGGCCTCGGCACCATCCCGCAGTCCTGGCCGGGCCTGGTCGGCGCGGGCAGCGGCTACCGCACCACCACCTGGTACCACCGCGGCACGTTCGGCTCGCAGCGCCCGGCCGACCCGTCGCGGGTGCGCGTCGAGGACCACGTCGACGACGCCGTCGCCGTGCTCGACGCGGCCGGCGTCGAGCGGGCGCTCGTGGCCTGCTGGTCGATCGGCGTCAACGTCGCCTTCGAGCTGGCGCACCGGCACCC
>DATMKB010000177.1:0-7032 GCA_035553635.1 Mycobacteriales bacterium | reverse complement strand
AGCCGAAGAAGACCTCGGACTCCGCGTAGCGCTCCAGCGGCACGGTCTTGAGCTCGCGGGTGGCCTCCTCGAGCGGCACCCGGACGATGTCGGTGCCCTGCAGCGCCACCATGACGCCGCTGTCGCCCTCGTGCACGGCGTCGGCGGCGTGCAGGCCGAAGCGGGTGGCGAGCACCCGGTCGTAGGCGGTCGGGGAGCCGCCGCGCTGCACGTGGCCCAGCACCGTGGCGCGGGCCTCCTTGCCGGTGCGCTTCTCGATCTCGTCGCCGAGCACCTGCCCGATGCCGCCGAGCCGGACGTGCCCGAAGGAGTCCTTCTCGCCCGACTGCAGGGTCATCGTCCCCTCCTTCGGCGTGGCGCCCTCGGAGACGACGATGATCGGCGCGTACTCCTTCTCGAAGCGCGTCTCGACGTAGCGGCACACCTCGTCGATGTCGAACGGCCGCTCGGGGATGAGGATGACGTTCGCGCCGCCGGCCATGCCGCTGTGCAGCGCGATCCAGCCGGCGTGCCGGCCCATCACCTCGACGACGAGCGCCCGGTGGTGCGACTCGGCGGTGGTGTGCAGCCGGTCGATCGCCTCCGTGGCGATGGTGACGGCGGTGTCGAAGCCGAACGTGTAGTCGGTGGCGCCGAGGTCGTTGTCGATGGTCTTCGGCACGCCGACGACGTTCAGCCCGGCGGCCGCGAGGCGGGTCGCGACGCCGAGGGTGTCCTCCCCGCCGATGGCGACGAGCGCGTCGACGCCGAGCTGCTCGAGGTTGCGGCGCACCTTCTCGACGCCGTCCTCGACCTTCATGACGTTGGTGCGGCTGCTGCCGAGGATGGTGCCGCCGCGCGGCAGGATGCCGCGGGTCTGCTCGACGCCGAGGGGCATCGTCAGCCTCTCGAGCGGGCCCTTCCAGCCGTCGCGGAAGCCGACGAACTCGTGCCCGTGCACCTCGACGCCCTTGCGCACGACGGCGCGGATCACCGCGTTGAGGCCGGGGCAGTCGCCGCCGCCTGTCAGGACACCGATGCGCACGCCGTGCTCCTCTCCTCGGGACGCCGCCGACGCTAGCGGGGCCGTCCAGTCCTTCAGCCGGCAGCGCGCCGCGCCGACGTCCCCCGTGTGCGCCGCGCGGTCCGGACGGCGTCGCTCGCGCTGTGCGCGGCGGCGCTGCTCGTCGTGCCCGCGCCCGCCGGCGCCGCCGAGCCGGACCTCGCCGAGCTGACGGCCCGCCTCGACGCCGCGACGGCCGAGACCGGGCGCCTGGCGCAGGAGCTCGAGCAGGCCGCGGCGCGCGACGGCGGCCTGCGCGTGCAGCTCGACCGCCTCGCGGAGCAGGTCGAGGACGCGCGGCTGCGCGTGCGCGCGCGCGCCCGCGCGGCCTACCTGGCCACGGCGGTGCCCGCGCCGCTCCCCCGCCTCGTCACCGCCCTGGCCGCCCCGGACCTGCGCGCGCACGCCGACGCCGAGCTCGCCCGCCGCGGCGCCCGGGCGGCGGTGCGGGCGGAGCAGTCCCTGGCCGACGCCGTCGGGGCGCAGAGCGAGGCGGCCGCCGAGCTGCAGCGCCGCGCCGACGAGCACCGGGCGCGCCTGCGGTCCTCCGCCGAGCAGGCCCTCGCCGCGCAGGAGCAGGCGCGCGGGCTGCTGGCGCGGGCGGAGGCGCGGCTCGTGGTCGAGCGCGCCGCCGCCACGGCCCGCCGCCGGGCCGCCGAGCTCGCGCAGGCGCAGGCGACGGTCGTCCGCGCCCGGCGCACCCTCGACACGGCGTCGGCGCAGCTGACGGTGGCGCTCACGCCGGCGCAGACAGCCCGCAGCCGCAGAGCGGCCGAGCGCGAGGCGCCCGTGGTGGCCCTCGCCGAGGCGGCGGGCAGCGGCTACCCGGCGGGCTGGGGCCCGAGCGGCACCGTGCTGCGGGGAGTGGCGTCCTGGTACGGCCCCGGCTTCGTCGGCAAGCCGACGGCGAGCGGCTCGCCCTACGACCCCGAGCGGCTGACGTGCGCGCACAAGGCGCTGCCGCTCGGCACGGTGGTGCGCGTCTCGCGCGAGGGCCGGGCGATCAGCTGCCTGGTGAACGACCGCGGACCGTACGTCGGCGACCGCATCCTCGACCTGTCCCGCGCCGGGTCCCGGGCCCTGGGCTTCGACGGCGTGGCACCGGTCGTCGTCGAGGTGCTGACCCCCGCCGCCTGACCGGACCGGCGCCGTGCGAGGGTGAGACGCCCGGCACGGTGCGTTTGCGCGACCAGGACCGTGGAACGCCTCGTCGGGATGATCGTCCGAGCACCTGAGGAGGCAGCAGCGTCGTGTGCGGGCTGAGCGGTGAGGTCCGTCGCGACGGCAGGCCCGCGGACGTCGCGGCCGTCGAGCGCATGACGGCGGTGATGGCCGACCGCGGCCCCGACGGCGTCGGCGTCTGGGCGGCCGGCGGCACCGCCCTCGGCCACCGGCGGCTCAAGGTGGTCGACCTCTCCGAGTGCGCGATGCAGCCGATGCACGACCCGTACCTCGGCATGACGGTCGCCTTCAACGGGATGATCTACAACTACCGCGAGCTGCGCGCCGAGCTCGAGGCCCGCGGGCACCGGTTCTTCTCGCACGGCGACACCGAGGTCGTCATGAAGGCGTACGCCGAGTTCGGCGACGGCTTCGTCGAGCGGCTGCTCGGCATGTTCGCGTTCTGCATCGTCGAGCGCGACAGCGGCCGCGTCGTGCTCGGTCGCGACCGCCTGGGCATCAAGCCGCTGTACACCGCGGAGGTGCCGGGCGCCCTGCGCTTCGCCAGCACACTGCCCGCGCTGCTCGCCGGCGGCGGCGTCGACACCTCGCTCGACCCGGTCGCGCTGCACCACTACCTGAGCTTCCACGCCGTGGTCCCGGCGCCGCGGACGGTCCTGAACGGCGTCCGCAAGGTCCCGCCGGCGACGCTGCGCGTCCTCGAGCCCGACGGCTCCGTGCGCGACACCACCTACTGGCAGCCGCCGTACGAGCGGCACCCCGACCGCGCCGGCTGGTCTGAGGGCGAGTGGGAGGAGGCCGTCCTCGACGCCCTGCGCCTGTCGGTGAAGCGGCGCATGGTCGCCGACATCGAGGTCGGCGTCCTGCTGTCCGGCGGCGTCGACTCCTCGCTCGTGGTCGGCCTGCTCGCCGAGCAGGGCCAGCAGGGCCTGCGCACCTTCAGCATCGGCTTCGAAGCGGTCGGCGGCCGCAGCGGCGACGAGTTCGTCTACTCCGACCTGGTGGCGCAGAGGTTCGGCACGAACCACATGCGGATGATGGTGCCGCCCGACCGCGTGCTGCCGGCGCTCGACGACGCCGTCGGCGCGATGAGCGAGCCGATGGTCAGCCACGACGTCGTGGCGTTCTACCTGTTGTCGCAGGAGGTCTCGCGGCACGTGCACGTGGTGCAGTCCGGGCAGGGCGCCGACGAGGTCTTCGCCGGGTACCACTGGTACCCGCCGGTTCTCGGCGCGTCCGACGACGACGCCGTCGAGGTCTACGCGCGGCACTTCGTCGACCGCTCGCACCAGGCGCTCAACGACCTGCTCGAGCCGGAGTGGCACCTCGCCGACGACCCGAGCCGGGCCTTCGTCCGGGAGCACTTCGCGCGCCCCGGCGCGCAGACGCCGCTCGACCGCGCGCTGCGGCTCGACACCGAGGTCATGCTCGTCGACGACCCCGTGAAGCGGGTCGACAACACGACGATGTCGTTCGGGCTCGAGGCGCGCGTGCCGTTCCTCGACCACGAGCTCGTCGAGCTCGCCGCCACCTGCCCGCCGGAGCTGAAGACGGCCCACGGCGGCAAGGGCGTGCTCAAGCAGGCCGCGCGGCGGGTGATCCCGTCGGAGGTCATCGACCGGCCCAAGGGCTACTTCCCGGTGCCGGCGCTCACGCACCTCGAGGGCGCGTTCCTCGACCGGGTGCGCGACGCGCTCACCGCGCCGGCCGCCAAGGAGCGCGGGCTGTTCCGCCCCGGTGCGGTCGACCAGCTGCTGTCGGCGCCCAACGCCTCGCTGACGCCGCTCGGCGGCAACCCGCTCTGGCAGGTCGCCCTGCTGGAGATGTGGCTGCAGGGGAACGGTCTGTGACGGCCGTGGCCGACCTCCCCGACACCGACGACGCGCCCGAGCAGGCGCCGGCGCTGTCGACCTCCTGGGAGCAGGCGGTCGACGAGCTCCCCTCGGAGGTCCGCCAGGACGTCACGCTCGAGTGCGGCTGGGGGCGCCTGGTCTTCGGGCAGACCTTCACCTCGCAGGAGCGGCTCGAGGCGGTGCTGCGGGCGGAGAAGCTGGGCCGCCGCGACATCTGCATCTACCCCCGCGACCCGCACGTGCTCGTGGCGCGCGCGCCGCAGGAGCTGTTCGTCGACCCCTCGCACACCTACCGGCTGGACTTCACCCGGTACTCCCCCGCCCCGGAGATCACGCGGGTCACGACGATCCGCCCGGTGCAGGACGCCGAGGACGTCGACGGCATGAACGAGGTCTACGCCTCGGCGCACATGCTGCGGGCCGCCCGCGACGTCGTGCTCGCCAACGCGCGCGACGACGCCTTCACCTACCTCGTGGCGGTCGACCGGGCGAGCGGCCGCGTGGTCGGCACGGTCACCGGCATCGACCACGTGGCGGCCTTCGGCGACCCCGAGGGCGGCACCAGCCTGTGGTGCCTCGCGGTCGACCCGCAGTACCCGCTGCCGGCGGTCGGTGAAGCGCTGGTGCGCACGCTCGTGGAGCAGTACCGCGACCGCGGCCGGCACTACCTCGACCTGTCGGTGCTGCACGACAACGACCGCGCGATCCGGCTGTACGAGCGGCTCGGCTTCGAGCGCGTGCCGGTGCTGTGCGTCAAGCGCAAGAACCCCATCAACGAGCCGCTGTTCGTCGGCCCGCCGTCGGCGGACTACGAGCGCCTCAACCCGTACGCCCGCATCATCGCCGACGAGGCGCGCCGCCGGGGCATCGGCGTCGAGGTGCTCGACGCCGAGTGGGGCGAGCTCCGGCTGTCGCACGGCGGGCGCAGCATCGTCACGCGCGAGTCCCTGTCGGAGCTCACCACCGCCGTCGCGATGAGCCGCTGCGACGACAAGCGCATCACCCGCCGGCTGCTCGAGGCCGCCGGCCTGTCGGTCCCCCGCGGCCGCACCGCCACCGGCGGCGACGAGGACGCCGCGTTCCTCGAGGAGGTCGGCGAGGTCGTCGTCAAGCCCGCCCGCGGCGAGCAGGGGCTCGGCATCACCGTCGGCGTCACCACGCGCGAGCAGCTCGAGAGGGCGGTCGCGCTCGCCCGCACGCACTGCCCGCAGGTGCTGCTCGAGGAGCTCGTCGAGGGCGAGGACCTGCGCGTCGTCGTCATCGGGCACGAGGTCGTGGCCGCCGCCGTCCGCAAACCCGCGGCGGTGATCGGCGACGGGCGGAGCACGATCGGCCGTCTCATCACCGCGCAGAGCCGCCGTCGCGAGGCCGCCACCGACGGCGAGTCGCGCATCCCGCTCGACGAGTCCACCGCCGACACCGTGCGCGCGCAGGGCTACGAGCTCGACGACGCGCTGCCCGAGGGCGTCGAGCTGCGCGTGCGGCGCACCGCCAACCTGCACACCGGAGGCACCATCCACGACGTCACGTCGCAGCTGCACCCGGCGCTGGTCACCGCGGCCGTGCGCGCCAGCCGCGCGCTCGACATCCCCGTCACCGGGCTCGACTTCCTCGTGCCGGACGTGAGCGGGCCGGACCACGTCTTCATCGAGGCGAACGAGCGGCCGGGCCTGGCGAACCACCAGCCGCAGCCCACGGCCGAGCGCTTCGTCGACCTGCTCTTCCCCGAGACGACGGCGCTGCCGAGCGCCTGGCAGCCGTCGTCCGCACCGACGTCGTGATGCGCACGCCGGCCGAGCCCCGCAAGCTCGGCATCGACATGGACTACGTGCAGGAGGTGCTCCTGCACCTGCTGCGCACGCCGTCGCCCACCGGCCGCACCGACGAGGTGGTGCAGTACGTCGGCGAGCAGCTCATGGACCTCGGGCTCGACCTGAGCGTCACCCGGCGCGGCCTGCTGAACGCCACCCTGCCGGGCCTGCGCACCCGCCCCGACCGGGCGATCGCGGTGCACGCCGACACGATCGGCTGCATGGTCACCCGGCTCAAGGACAACGGCCGGCTCGAGGTGACCCAGCTCGGCACGCACAGCGCGCGCTTCGCCGAGGGCGCCAGCGTCACGATCTTCACCGACAGCGGCGTGGTGCACACCGGCACGGTGCTGCCGCTGAAGTCGAGCGGCCACCAGTACGGCGACGAGGTCGACACGCAGGGCGTCGGCTGGCCGCTCGTCGAGGTGCGCGTCGACGAGCCCGTGTGCAACGCCGAGGGGCTCGCCGCGATCGGCCTGCAGGTGGGCGACTTCGTGGCGCTCGACGCCAACCCGGTCATCACGCCCGCGGGCTACGTGAAGAGCCGGCACCTCGACGACAAGGCCGGCATCGCGGCGGCCCTCGGCGCCTTCAAGGCGCTCATGGACGCCCGGATCACGCCGGTGGTGAGCGCGCACCTGCTCGTCACCATCGCCGAGGAGGTCGGGCACGGCGCGACGCACGGCCTCGACACCGACGTCGCCGAGATGGTGGCCGTCGACAACGCGGTGGTGGCCGCGGGGCAGCAGTCCCGCGAGGAGTGCGCCAACATCGCGCTGCTCGACTCCACCGGGCCGTTCGACTACCACTTCAGCCGCAAGCTGCTGGCGCTGTGCGAGGAGCACGGCATCCCGCACCGGCGCGACACGTTCCGCTACTACCGCTCCGACGCCGCGAGCGCCGTCGAGGCCGGCCTGGAGATGCGCACGGCGCTCGTCGGCTTCGGCGTCGACTCCTCGCACGGGCACGAGCGCACGCACCTGTCGGGCATCGAGCACGTCGCCGAGCTGCTCGCGGTGTACCTGCAGACCGACCTGACGTTCCCGGAGTGGGACCTCGACGAGCGCGGCCCGCTCGAGGGCTTCCCCAGCCGCAGCGTGCAGCCGGCGCCGCTCGAGGACGTCCGCCGGCCGGACGAGCCGGA
>DATMKB010000176.1:0-2350 GCA_035553635.1 Mycobacteriales bacterium | reverse complement strand
GCGCCGTCGCCCTCGCCCCGGACGACGAGGCCGAGCAGCAGCCGGCCGTGCACCGCGACCTGCTGCGCGTCGAGCAGCTCGGCGCCGTGCGCGGCGAGGACGTCGAGCAGCGCGGCCGTGACGCCGGGGTGGTCGCGGCCGGTGACGGTGACGAGCAGGCTCACCGGGAGGGCTCCAGGGCGTAGGCGTTGTAGGCGGCGACGCGGGCGCGGCGCACCAGGCGGGCGAGCTCGCGCAGCTGCGCCTCGCGGGCGGCGGTCTCGCGGGTGTCGACGGCGCCGCCGGCGTCGACCGACGCGAGCTCGACGACGCCGGCCAGCTGGCGGCTGCGCACGAGCACCTCGCGGGCGCGCACCGGCCAGCCGCCGGGCAGCTCGTCCTCGTCGAGGCCGGC
This sequence comes from Mycobacteriales bacterium, assembly GCA_035553635.1. Taxonomy (GTDB): domain Bacteria; phylum Actinomycetota; class Actinomycetes; order Mycobacteriales; family SCTD01; genus DATLGD01. Next base: position 1,956 of record DATMKB010000176.1, on the reverse strand, counting down.
CCGGGCGGCGGCGCGCAGGTCGCGCAGCGCGTCGGCGAGCTCGGGGCGCCAGCGGGCGACGTCCAGGTCGCGCAGGGCCGCGGCCACCTGCAGGACGCCCTGGCGCAGGTCGTGCTCGGCCTCGGCGAGGTACGGGCCCGGCCACGGCGGGACGGTGGCGAGCGCGTGCGCGGTCCAGCGCGTCGTGGTCACCGTGCCGTCGAGCGCGGAGCCGTGGGCGGTGACCGCGGGCACGAGGCCGCTGCCCGAGCCGTCGGCGCGCAGGGCGAGCACCCCTTCGCCGGCCTCGAGCGCGGCGGCGGTGAACGGACCAGGGCCGGGCAGCCCGAGCGGGTCGCCGGGCGCCGGCAGGACGACGAGCACTCGCACGACGCCGTCGGCCCGCAGGCGGGGGAGCGCCCGGTCGAGCGGCAGGTCGTCGACGGCGAGACCGGCCACGACGGCGGCGTCGTCGTGCGCGCCGGCGCGCTCCACGGCCTCCTCGAGCGGCGCGTCGCCGGCGAGCCAGGCGGTGGCCCAGGTGGCGAGCAGCGCGCTGCGCGGGGGGACGCCGGCGGCGGGAGGCACGAGCCGCGAGCGTAGTGCGGCCGGCCGTTCACCGTCCGTACACCGGCGTCCGGTACACCTCCGGCCGTGCGCGTCCTGACCCTGCTCGCCGTCCCCGCCGTCGCCCTGCCGCTCGTGGCCGTCGCCCCCGCGACGGCACAGGCGCCCGAGGCGCCTCGTACGCGCGTCGTCCTCCTCGCGCTCGACGGGCTGCGCCCGGACGAGCTCACGCCGCTGCAGATGCCGTTCCTCAGCGGGCTCGCCGCGGGCGGGTCGCTCTACACCGAGGGCCGCGCGGTGTTCGTGCCCGAGACGATCCCGAACCACGTCTCGATGGTCACCGGCGCCTACCCCGACCGCACGGGCATCGTCGCCAACACCTTCCCCGACGTCGGCGGCGACCCGGACGACGACGAGGTGCCCGTCGACGAGCCCGAGCCGACCTTCGGCGCCGTCGAGGCGGGGGACCCCGCGCTGCTGCAGGCGGACAGCCTGTTCACGCTCGTCGAGCGGCAGTGCCCGCAGCTGGTGACGGCGGCGGTCACGAGCAAGGACTACCTCTACACGGTCATGGACCACGACCGCACCGGCGACGGCGAGGTCGACGCCGACTACAACTTCGCCAACGTCGACGACCCGTTCTTCGTGCCGGGCCTCGGGCTGACGCTCGACGAGCGCACCGCGCCGCAGGCGGTCGCCGTGGCGCAGCAGCTCGACCCGGACCTCCTCTTCGTCAACCTCGGCTCGGTCGACCGCATCGGCCACGTCGACCCCGTCGGCGGCACCTCGACGCCGCTGCCCACCGGCTCGGCGCCCGTGCTGCGCGAGGCGCAGCTGCGCTCGACCGACACGCTCGTGCGGGCCCTCGTCACGGCGCTGCAGGCCGACGGGCGCTGGGAGGCCACGACGCTGCTGGTGACCGCCGACCACTCGATGGACTGGTCGTTCGCGACGTCCACGGTGTCGCTGTCGCCGCAGATCGAGGCCGACCCCGAGCTGGCCGGCAGGTTCGTGATCGCGCAGAACGGCGGCGCGGCGCTGTACAGCCTGCGGGACCGCCGTGCCCCCGACGCGCCGCGCCTGCTCGCGAGACTCCGGGAGCTGGCGGTGGCGACGGACGGCGTCGACGAGGCGCTCTACCGGCGGCCCAACCCCGTCGACGCCACCGGGGCGCCGGTCGCCGACCCGGAGGAGCACTGGGTCGGCCGGGTGCACCCCGACTGGCACGCCACCCACCCGCGCAGCGGCGACCTCATCGTCACCGTGGAAGACGGCCGGCGCATCACCGAGCCGAGCTCCTTCTCGAACCCCATACCGGGCAACCACGGGATGGCCTCGACGCTGCGCATCCCGGTGGTCGTGGCGGGCGGGCAGCCGGGCCTGGTGGCGCAGCGGGTGGACCCGGGCCGT
>DATMKB010000175.1:0-2637 GCA_035553635.1 Mycobacteriales bacterium | reverse complement strand
CCTCAAGGAGCTCGACCTCACCGTCGCCGAGTGGGAGGACCTCCTGCGCCTGGCGGCCGACCTCAAGGCGGCCAAGCGGGAGGGCCGCGAGGAGCAGGCCCTCCGCGGGCGCAGCATCGCGCTCATCTTCGAGAAGACGTCGACGCGCACGCGCTGCGCCTTCGAGGTCGCCGCCCACGACCAGGGCGCCCACGTCACCTACCTCGACCCGTCCGGCTCGCAGATCGGCCACAAGGAGTCGATGAAGGACACCGCCCGCGTGCTCGGCCGCTTCTACGACGGCATCCAGTACCGCGGCTCGGCGCAGCGCAACGTCGAGCTGCTCGCCGAGCACAGCGGGGTGCCGGTGTGGAACGGCCTCACCGACGAGTGGCACCCCACCCAGTCGCTGTGCGACGTGCTGACGGTCCGGGAGCACGTGCGCAGCGAGCGCCCCGCCGTCGCCTACCTCGGCGACGCGCGCAACAACGTCGGCAACTCGCTGCTCGTCGGTGCGGCGATGGCCGGCATGGACGTGCGCATCGTCGCGCCGGAGCAGCTGCTCAACGCCCCCGACGTCGTCGCGGAGGCCGAGCGGCGGGCCGCCGAGACCGGCGGCAGCGTCCGGCTCACCACCGACGTGCGCGAGGGCGTCGCCGGGGCCGACGTCGTCTACACCGACGTGTGGGTGTCGATGGGGGAGCCGAAGGAGGTCTGGGACGAGCGCATCGACCTGCTGCGCGGCTACCAGGTGAACGCCGAGGTCATGGCCGCCACCGGCAAGGACGCCCGCTTCATGCACTGCCTGCCGGCGTTCCACGACACGGAGACCACCGTCGGCCGCGACGTCTTCGAGAAGACCGGCATGACCGCGCTCGAGGTCACCGACGAGGTGTTCGAGAGCAGCGCCTCCGTCGTCTTCGACCAGGCCGAGAACCGGCTGCACGCCATCAAGGCGGTCATGGTCGCGACGCTGGGCCGCTGACGTGCGCATCGTCGCCGCGCTCGGCGGCAACGCGCTGCTGCGCCGCGGGGAGAAGCCGGACGCCTGGGTCCAGGCCCGCAACGTGCAGCGGGCGGTCGCCGCGCTCGCGCCGCTCGCGCACGAGCACGAGCTGGTGCTCACCCACGGCAACGGGCCGCAGGTCGGCGTGCTCGCGCTGCAGAGCGCGCACGACCCGAGCCTGACCTCGCCGTACCCGTTCGACGTCCTCGGCGCCCAGACGCAGGGGATGATCGGCTACTGGCTGCTGCAGGCGCTGCAGAACACCCTGCCCGGGCGGCAGGTGGCGGCGATCGTCAACCAGACGCTGGTGTCGGCGAGCGACCCGGCGTTCAGCGACCCGACCAAGCCCATCGGCGAGGTCTACGACCGCGAGACGGCGGAGCGGCTGGCCGCCGAGCGCGGGTGGACCGTCAAGCCCGACGGCGAGCACTGGCGCCGCGTGGTCGGCTCGCCGCGACCGCAGCGCGTCGTCGAGACCCGGCTCATCCGGCTGCTGCTCGGCAGCGGCGCGGTGGTCGTGTGCGCCGGCGGCGGCGGCGTGCCGGTCATCCGCAACGAGGACGGGCTGCTGCAGGGCGTCGAGGCGGTGGTCGACAAGGACCTCACCGCGTCGGTGCTCGCCGAGGCGCTCGACGCCGACGTCCTGCTCATCCTCACCGACGTCCCGCACGTCCTGCGCGACTACGGGACGCCCGACGCCGAGCCCGTGCTGCGGGCGACGCCGGCGTCGCTGCAGCGGGAGGACTTCGCCTCCGGCTCGATGGGGCCGAAGGTGGACGCGGCCTGCCGGTTCGTCGAGCTCACCGGCGACATGGCCGCCATCGGGCGCCTGGAGGACGCGCAGGAGATCCTCGCCGGCCGGGCCGGCACGGTCATCACCCCCGCCGGCGACTACGGGGGTCCCGGCGACCTGTCGCCGCGCTGGTGACCGGCGGCTAGGGTCCGCGCGAGGAGCCGGGAGAGGGAGCAGCAGGTGGGCGCAGAGGACGCGAAGAGGCTGGGCGAGGCGTACGCCATCGAGGGTCCGGCGCTGGAGCTCGGCGCCGCCGTCGTCGACGGCGTGCCGTACCCCGACGCGCGGGTGCGGATGCCGCTGTCGATGCTCAACCGGCACGGCCTGGTGGCCGGTGCGACGGGCACCGGCAAGACCAAGACGCTCCAGCTCATGGCGGAGCAGATCTCCGCCGCGGGCGTGCCGGCGTTCCTGGCCGACGTCAAGGGCGACGTCGCGGGCATCGCCGTCCCCGGAACGCCGTCGGAGCGGCTGAGCAAGCGCGCGGAGGAGACCGCGACGCAGTGGGCGCCGCAGGGCTTCCCGGTCGAGCTCTACAGCCTCGGCGGCCTCGGGCAGGGCGTGCCGGTGCGCGCCAGCGTCACGAGCTTCGGCCCCGTGCTGCTGTCGAAGGTGCTCGACCTCAACGCGACCCAGGAGAGCTCGCTCGGGCTCGTCTTCCACTACGCCGACAGCCGCGGCCTCGAGCTCGACGACCTCGAGGACCTGCGCGCCGTCGTCACGCACCTGACGAGCGACGAGGGCAAGGCCGACCTCAAGGAGCTCGGCGGCCTGTCGTCGGCCACCGCGGGCGTCATCCTGCGCGCGCTGGTCAACCTCGAGCAGTCCGGCGGCGGCGTCTTCTTCGGCCTGCCGGAGT
>DATMKB010000174.1:0-6195 GCA_035553635.1 Mycobacteriales bacterium | reverse complement strand
CCCCGACTTCGACCTCGAGTACCACGTGCGCGAGCTCGCGCTCCCCGAGCCCGGCGACAGCAAGCAGCTGGCGTACCAGGCGGCGCGGCTGCACGCCCGGCCGCTGGACCGGCGCCGGCCGCTGTGGGAGCTGTACCTGATCCACGGGCTCGAGGGCGGTCGCAAGGCCGTCTACACGAAGGTGCACCACGCCGCGATCGACGGCGTCAGCGGCAACGACATCCTGGCCGCCGTCATCGACCTCACGCCGGAGGGCCGTCCGGACGAGGACCCCCCGCCGTGGGAGTGCGACGAGGTCCCCGGCCCGGTGACGCTGCTCGCCAAGAGCGCCGTCACGCTCGCCAAGCAGCCGGTGCGCGCCGCCCGCCTGGGCTACGGCCTGGCGAAGTCGGTGCCGCACCTCGCCACGAGCCCCGCCCGCCCGCGGCTGCCCGTCGTCGACCGCCTCCTGCGGCGCGACGCGAACGTCGTGCTGAACTCCGCGCCGCTGCGCGCGCCGCGCACGCCCTTCAACCGGCCCATCGGCCCGCACCGCCGCTGGGCCTACTGCACCCTGCCGCTCGACGACGTCAAGGCGGTGAAGAAGGCCGCCGGCTGCACCGTCAACGACGTCGTGATGGCGCTCACCGCCGGTGCGCTGCGGCGGTGGCTGGTCGACCACGACGCGCTGCCGTCGTCGCCGCTCGTCGCGGCGGTGCCGGTGTCGGTGCGCACCGAGGACCAGAAGGGCGCGCACGGCAACCGGGTCAGCACGATGATGGCGGCGCTGCCGACGCACCTCGAGGACGCGGGCGCGCGGCTCGAGGCCTGCGCCAGCGGCATGCGCGCCGCCAAGGACCAGTTCGGCGCCCTGCCCGCCGACCTGCTCGCCGACGTCACGCAGTTCGCCATGCCGGCGCTCGCCGGCCAGGCCGCCCGGGCCGCCGCCCGCCTGCGCCTGGTGGAGCGGGTCAGCCCGTTCAACCTCATCGTCTCGAACGTCCCCGGCCCGCCGATCGACCTCTACTACGCGGGCTGCCGGATCGAGGCCTACTACCCGCTGTCCGCCATCGCCGACGGGCAGGGCCTCAACATCACGGTCATGAGCCTGGCCGGCGGCATGCACTTCGGCCTGCTCGCCGACCGCGAGCTCGTGCCCGACGTCGACCGCATGGCCGGCTACCTCGAGGACGAGCTGGCCGCCCTGCAGGAGGCGACGGTCGACCGCGTCGTCGTCCTCCCCGAGGCCCAGGACGCCCGCACGAGCTGACCGGGGCAGCGGCCGCTCCTAGCGGCGCCGGCGCAGCGCGGCGGCACCGGCGAGCAGCGCCACCGCCGCCGCCGCGACCGGCGCGCCGCCGGTGGCCGGCAGCGCCGCCGCCGCGGCCACCGGCCGGGGGAGGACGGGCGCCGCCTCGACCGGTGCGGCCGCGGCCAGCTGCCCCACCACGGTGCGGCTGCTCTGCGCGTCGGCCGCCACCTCGTCCGCCTCGAACGGGAAGTCGACCCAGCGCTCCTGGCTGAACAGCTCGGTCTGGTCGCTGCTGCTGGCGCGGGTGGCGTCGGTGCTCATGCCGTAGGTGAGGATCGTCGAGGCGTCGACGCCGTCGTCGGTGAAGGCGACGGCCTGGATGTGCGACGAGCCGTAGCTGATCGGGTAGAGCGCGTCGGTGTTCGCGGCCGCCGCGCCGGTCGACACGACGTTGGCGTTGCCGGTGCCGCTCGGGCCGCCGCCGATGGGCAGCCGCGGCGCGTCCTCGTCGCCGGCGACCTGGAGCTCGCCGAGCAGCGCGTCCACCGGGACGCCCTTGTCCGCGAGGGCGGCGAGCCCGCGGCTGAAGGCGGCGACGACGTCGCGGTTCGACTCGTCGAGGTCGCGCGGCGTGCCGACCGGGTCGTCGGCGCTGAACGGCACCTCCCACCGGGCGGCGGGCGTGCGCGTCCAGAACTCGCGGAAGACGTGCGCGCCGCGCGCGGTGGCGTCGTCGCGGCCGCTCCACTGCGCCAGCACGTCGCAGGCGGTGCCGCCGCCGGCGGCCGCGCAGACGGTCTGCAGGTCGCCGCCCTCTCGGGCCAGCTCCGCCGCGAACACGCGGTTCTCGTGCTGCGTCGCCTTGAGCGCCTCGTGGTCGAAGCGGCCCTGCGCCAGCTGGTCGAGCACGTACCGGTAGACCATCCGGGTGCGGACGCTGCGCTCGCAGCGCTCGCAGCCGATGATCCGGGCGAAGCCCTCCAGCCGCTGCTCCGGGTTGGGCAGCCAGTAGCTGTCGTTGGCGTTGACCACCCAGTCGCGGCGCACGGTGTCGGGCAGGTTCGCCGGTCCGAAGATGCCGGGGCGGGCGGCGTCGGCGTCGTCGCGCCAGGCGCAGTCGGCCGAGGCGCGCGCGCCGTCGAGGCCGGGCAGGCCGGCCAGCTGGAAGAGCACCCGGCCGATCGGCGTCATGCACTGCTGGGCGAGCGCGTTCGGCACGTTCGGGACGACCGAGTTGTCGGCGTACAGGACGTCGCCGTCGCGGTCGGCCGCCATCGTGTTGACCCACGGGATGCCGGCGGTGCGGTCCTGCGCCGCGGCGAGCTCCTCGACGGTGCGCGACTTCGCCATCTCGTGGAAGGCGTCGAGGGTCTTGAGGTGCTCGGCGTTCGCGTCGCGCAGCGCGAAGAAGCTCGCCGGGGTCCAGCCCATGAGCAGCGCCGGCGCGTCGAGGACGTAGCCCTCGTCGGTGCGGTAGACGTCTTCGACGAGCTCCCCGACGCTGCCGTCGGCGTTGCGCACCGGGATGCGCACCTCGTCGCGCTGCAGCTGCTTCGGGCCGGACGTCGTCAGGTACGTCGTCGGCACGCCCGGGACGGTGCGGTACTCGTACGGCGTGAACCGGTAGGCCGTCGAGACGGTGTGCGTCCAGGCGACGTCGCTGTTCCAGCCGATGTTGACCACCGGCGAGCCGTGCAGCATCGCGCCGGCGACGTCGTAGACGCCCGGGATGGTCAGGTGCGACTGGGTGAAGCGGTAGCGGCCGCGCCACGGGAAGTGCGGGTTGCCCAGGACCATGCCGCGGCCGGTGGTGGTCGCGTCGCCGCCGAGCGCGGTGCCGTTCGACCCGAAGGGGGTGTCGCGGCCCAGGGCCGCCTGCAGCTGCTCGGCCGTCGGCAGCTCGGCCGGCACCGGGGCGAAGGACGCCGGCGCCTGCACCGGCAGGCCCGGGTCCTGCACGGTCGGCGGGGCGGCGTCGGCGATGTTCGGCACGAAGACGCCCGCGGAGGCGAGCAGGTTCGCCGCGTAGATGCCGTAGTAGAGGTCGAGCGGCTCGGCGGGGCGCACGTGCGCGGCGCCGCGGCAGGCCGGGTCGCTGATGCCGTCGGCGCCGCCGACGTCGGCGAGGTGCTGGTTGATGCCCGCGACGTAGCCCTCGACCATCGCGCGGACCTCGGCGCCCGGGCCGCGCACCGGGTCGTCGAGGAGCGCCTCGACGACCTTGCGGTCGCGCAGGTTGCGGAACAGGGCGTCGGCCTGCCGGTTCGTGGCGTTGAGCGTCACCTGGTCGCGGTAGCGGGCGTCCGGGCCGAAGAACAGCGAGCGCTCACCGCGACCGGTGACCAGGGTGTCGGCCAGCGAGCAGAGGATGTCCTCCGCCGCCGCGTAGCCCTGCCCGAAGCCCAGGGACGGCCAGTCGCGCGCGACGACGTGCGGGATGCCGTAGCTGGTGCGGGTGATGGTGGCGCGCAGCTCGCCCCCGGCCGGGCGCAGCAGGTCCGCGCCGGCGGCGGGCGCCGCGGCGGCGACCGTGCCGACCAGGGCGCTGCCGGCGACGAGGCCGGTGAGGGACAGGGCGGCGGACAGCCGTCGTGCGCGCATGCGGGTGCGACCTCCGGGTCGGGACGAGGCCGTCTCCTTCGCCGTGCAGCAGCACTTCTCCTGCCGGCGCAGCCCGGTTCCTGCAGCACGGGTGCAACAGCCCTGGCACGCGCGCCGGGGCGGCGGCGTGCGAGGCTCGGGCGAACGCAGCACCGGGGCCGCCGGGGGAGACGAGGGGGAGATGTGACCGATTCCAGCGTGACCGTGTCCGCCGACGTCGTCGTCGTGGGGGCCGGACTGGCCGGCCTCGTGGCCACCGCCGAGCTGGCCGACAGCGGCCGCCGGGTGGTCGTCGTCGACCAGGAGCCCGAGCAGAGCCTGGGCGGGCAGGCGTTCTGGTCGTTCGGCGGGCTGTTCCTCGTCGACTCGCCCGAGCAGCGCCGCATGGGCATCAAGGACTCGCACGAGCTCGCCCTGCAGGACTGGATGGGCACCGCGGCCTTCGACCGCGAGGAGGACCACTGGCCCCGGCAGTGGGCCGAGGCCTACGTCGACTTCGCCGCGGGGGAGAAGCGGGCGTGGCTGCACGCGCAGGGCGTGCGCTGGTTCCCCGTGGTCGGCTGGGCCGAGCGCGGCGGCTACGGCGCCATCGGGCACGGCAACTCCGTGCCGCGCTTCCACATCACCTGGGGCACCGGCCCCGGCCTCCTCGAGCCCTTCCTCAAGCGGGTGCGCGCGGCGCAGGCGCGCGGCCTGGTCGAGCTCCGCTTCCGGCACCGCGTCGACGAGCTGGTGGTCGAGGGCGGCGCGGCCGTCGGCGTGCGGGGTGCGGTGCTCGAGCCGTCCGGCGTGGCGCGCGGCGAGGCGAGCAGCCGCACGGAGGTGGGCGACTTCGAGGTCCGGGCCCAGGCGGTCGTCGTCACCTCGGGCGGCATCGGCGGCAACCACGACGCCGTCCGCCGCAACTGGCCGAGCCGGCTCGGGTCGCCGCCCGAGCACCTGCTGTCCGGCGTGCCGGCGCACGTCGACGGGCGCATGCTCGACATCACCGAGCGGGCCGGCGCGCACCTCATCAACCGCGACCGCATGTGGCACTACACCGAGGGCGTGCAGAACTGGAGCCCGATCTGGCAGCGGCACGGCATCCGGATCCTGCCGGGCCCGTCGTCGCTGTGGCTCGACGCGACGGGGCGCCGCCTGCCCGTGCCGCTGTTCCCGGGCTTCGACACCCTCGGCACGCTCGAGCACATCGGCCGCACCGGCCACGAGCACACGTGGTTCGTGCTGACGAAGAGCATCATCGGCAAGGAGTTCGCGCTGTCGGGCTCCGAGCAGAACCCGGACCTCACCGGCAAGAGCGTGCGGGGCGTGCTGGAGCGGGCGCGCAAGGACGTCCCCGGACCGGTGCAGGCCTTCCTCGACCACGGCGAGGACTTCGTGCAGGCGCCCGACCTGCGCACCCTCGTCGCCCGGATGAACGAGGTCACCGGCGGCACGCCGGAGCTGGCCTACGAGACCGTCGAGGCCGAGGTCGTCGCCCGCGACCGGGAGATGACGAACGACTTCACCAAGGACCTCCAGGTGGCCGCGCTGCGCCAGGCGCGCGCCTACCGCGGCGACAGGCTCATCCGCGTGGCGAAGCCGCACCGGCTGCTCGACCCGAAGTCGGGGCCGCTCATCGCGGTGCGGCTGCACGTGCTGACCCGCAAGACCCTCGGCGGGCTCGAGACGGACCTGCAGGCGCGCGTCCTGCAGGCCGGTGGCGAGCCGTTCCCCGGGCTCTACGCGGCCGGCGAGGTCGCCGGCTTCGGCGGCGGAGGGGTGCACGGCTACCGGTCGCTCGAGGGCACGTTCCTCGGCGGCTGCGTCTTCTCCGGCCGCGCCGCCGGCCGCGCGGCCGCCGAGGCGACGGCATGAGCGTCACCGTCGAGCAGGACGGCGACGTCCTGCTCATCGGCGTCGACCGCGCCGCCAAGCGCAACGCCTGGGACCTCGCCACCATCTGCGCCGTCGGCGCCGCCTACGAGCAGCTCGCCGACTCCGACGCGCGCGTCGGCGTCGTGTTCGGGCACGGCGACCACTTCTCGGCGGGGCTCGACCTCGCCGAGGTGCTGCCGGCGGTCGAGGCCGACGGCCCCGGCGTGCTGGGCGGCGGCGGGCGCTACGACCCGTTCGGCATGTGGGCCGAGCCGGTGCCCAAGCCCGTCGTCATGGCGGTGCAGGGCATCGCCTTCACGCTGTCGATCGAGCTGGCGCTCGCGAGCGACGTCGTGGTGGCCGCCGACGACGTGCGCTTCCGCCAGCTCGAGATCGGCCGCGGCATCCTGCCGTTCGGCGGCGCGACCGTCCGCGCGCCGCGGCAGCTCGGCTGGGGCAACGCGATGCGGTGGATCCTCACCGCCGAGGAGTTCGGCGCCGCCGAG
>DATMKB010000173.1:0-3825 GCA_035553635.1 Mycobacteriales bacterium | reverse complement strand
CCGGCCTTGTGCGCGAAGGCGCTCTGCCCGACCCAGGGCTGGTGCGGGTCCGGGGTGATGTTCGCGACCTCGGCCACCGCGTGCGCGACGCGCGTCATCTCGCGCAGCCTGCCCTCCGGCAGCACGCGCCGGTCGAGCTTGAGCTCGAGCGCCCCGATGACGCTGAACAGGTTCGCGTTGCCCGACCGCTCGCCGTAGCCGTTGGCCGTGCCCTGCACGTGCGTCGCCCCCGCGTCGACGGCGGCGAGCGAGTTGGCCACCGCGCAGGCGGTGTCGTCGTGGGCGTGGATGCCGACCCGCAACCCGGTGCCCACGACGTCGTGCACGACGTCGGCGAGCTGGTGCGGCAGCATGCCCCCGTTCGTGTCGCACAGCACGACGACGTCGGCACCGGCCTCGGCCGCGGTGCGGAGCACCTCGAGCGCGTAGTGCCGGTCGGCGCGGTAGCCGTCGAAGAAGTGCTCGGCGTCGAGGAAGACCCGCTGCCCCTCGGCGCGCAGGTGCGCGACCGTGTCGCGCACCATCGCGAGGTTCTCCTCGCGCGTGGTGCGCAGCGCGCGCTCGACGTGCCGCACGTCCGACTTCGCCACGAGCGTCACCACGCTCGCGCCGCTGTCGCGCAGGGCCGCGACCTGGCTGTCGTCCGCCGCCACCGCACCGGCCCGGCGGGTCGACCCGAAGGCGGTCAGCCGCGCGTGCTGCAGCTGCAGCTCGGTGCGGGCCCGCCGGAAGAACTCGGCGTCCTTGGGGTTGCTGCCGGGCCAGCCGCCCTCGATGAAGCCGACCCCGAGGTCGTCGAGGTGCCGTGCGATGGCCAGCTTGTCGTTCACCGACGGCGACAGGCCCTCCATCTGGGCGCCGTCGCGCAGCGTCGTGTCGTAGACGTGGAAGTCGTCGGCGACCGCCCGGGGCGGACCGGCCAGCGGCGCCTCAGACGACACGGCGGACCCAGCCGTGCGGGTCCGGCGCCCGGCCGTACTGCAGGTCGAGCAGCGCGCTGCGCAGCTGCTGGGTCACCGGGCCCGGCTGCCCGTCGCCCGCGACGGCCTCGCCGCCCGGCCAGCGCAGCGCGCCGACGGGCGTGACCACCGCGGCCGTGCCCACGGCGAAGACCTCCACCACCGACCCGTCGGCGGCCCCCTTGCGCCACTCGTCGACGTCGACCCGGCGCTCCTCGACCGTCAGGCCCAGGTCGCGGGCGACGGTGATGATGCTGTCGCGGGTGATGCCCTCGAGGATCGTGCCGGTGAGCGCCGGCGTCACGAGGCGGCCGTCGTCCAGGACGAAGAACAGGTTCATGCCGCCGAGCTCCTCGACCCAGCGGTTCTCGACGGCGTCGAGGAACACGACCTGGTCGCAGCCGTTCTCGATGGCCTCCTGCTGCGCGACGAGCGACGCCGCGTAGTTGCCGCCGGTCTTGGCCGCGCCCGTGCCGCCGGGGGCTGCGCGCACGTACTCCTGCGAGAGCCACAGCGACACCGCGCGCAGCGGGCCGGAGAAGTAGTTGCCGGCCGGCGAGGCGATGACGAGGAAGCGCGCGGAGTCGGTGGGGCGCACGCCGAGGCCCACCTCGTCGCCGAAGACGAAGGGCCGCAGGTACAGGGAGGTGCCGTCGCCGGAGGGGACCCACGCGGCGTCGGTGCGCACGAGCAGCTCGCACGCCTCGACGAACAGGCCCTCGGGCAGCTGGGGGAGGGCCATGCGGGCGCAGGAGCGGTCCATGCGGGCGGCGTTGCGGTCGGGCCGGAACAGCGCGACGCCGCCGTCGGCCTGGCGGTAGGCCTTGAGGCCCTCGAAGACCTCCTGCGCGTAGTGCAGGACGACGGTGGCGGGGTCGACGACGAGCGGCGCGTACGCCGTCAGCTTCGCGTCGTGCCAGCCCTGCTCGCGGGTCCACTGCACGCTGACCATGTGGTCGGTGAAGACGCGCCCGAAGGCGGGGTCGGCCAGCACCGCCTCGCGCTCGCCGTCACCGGCCGGCGTGGGGTTGGGCTCCACCGAGAACTGCACGACGTACCTCCCGCTCGCGTCCTGACCTGCACCGTAGCCCGCAGCGGCGGGCCTGTCGCCGGGCTCTCAGCCGAGCCGGGCGAGCAGCGCCTCGGCCACCTCGGGCGTGCTGCGGGGGGCGCTGCCCCGGGCCGCGAGGTCGGCGGCCACGGCGTCCTCCACCCGTCGCGCCGCCTCGGTCTGCCCGAGGTGGTCGAGCAGCAGGGCGACCGACAGCACGGTGGCGGTCGGGTCGGCCTTGCCCTGCCCGGCGATGTCGGGGGCGCTGCCGTGGACGGGCTCGAACATCGACGGGTTCGTGCCGGTGGCGTCGATGTTGCCGCTGGCCGCCAGGCCGATGCCGCCGCCGATCGCGGCGCCGATGTCGGTGAGGATGTCGCCGAACAGGTTGTCCGTGACGACGACGTCGAACCGCTCGGGCTGCGTCACGAAGAACATCGAGGCGGCGTCGACGTGCTGGTAGTCGACGGTGACGTCGGGGAACTCCCGGGCGACCTCGTCGGTGACGCGCTTCCAGAGCCCGCCGGCGTGCACGAGGACGTTGGTCTTGTGCACGAGCGTCAGGTGCTTGCGACGGCCCTGCGCCCGCTCGAAGGCGTGCCGCACCACGCGCTCGACGCCGTAGGCCGTGTTGAGCGAGACCTCGGTGGCCACCTCGTGCGGCGTGCCGGTGCGCATGGTGCCGCCGTTGCCCACGTACGGGCCCTCGGTGCCCTCCCGCACCACCACCATGTCGATGTCGCGGTCGGTGTCGCGGTCGCCCAGCGGCGAGGTGACGCCGGGGAACAGCCGCACCGGCCGCAGGTTGACGTGGTGGTCGAGCGCGAAGCGCAGCCGCAGCAGCAGGCCGCGCTCGAGCACGCCCGGCGGCACCGACGGGTCGCCCACGGCGCCGAGCAGGACTGCGTCGTGGCCGCGCAGCTCCTCGAGGACGCTGTCGGGCAGCGCCTCGCCGGTGCGGTGGTACGCCGCCGCGCCGAGGTCGTAGTCGGTGCGCTCGACGCCCGGCAGGACGGCGTCGAGCACCTGCAGCCCGACGGCCACGACCTCCTGCCCGATGCCGTCCCCGGGGATGACCGCCAGCCGCGTGCTCATGACCGCAGCCTACGGAAAGTGGGACGGCCGTCTCAGGATGCGGGATGCGCTCGGTTCACCGCGCTCACGACGCCCTGCAGCGACGACGTCACGATGCTCGGGTGGAGCCCGCAGCCCCACAGGACCCGGCCGTCGACGGCCACCTCGAGGTAGGACGCCGCCTGGGCGCTCTCGCCGGCCCCGGTGGCGTGCTCGGCGTAGTCGAGCACCCGGACGTCGAGGCCGAGCTCGGACAGGGCGTGCACGAACGCCGCGATCGGCCCGTTGCCCTCGCCGCGCACGGTGCGCTCCTCCCCCTGCCAGACCACCTGCGCCTCGACGCGGTCGAGGTCGCTGCTGCCGCTCTGCACCGAGAGCAGCCGCAGCGGGGCGTCGTGGCGCAGGTAGGTGCGCCTGTAGAGGTCCCAGATGCGGGCGGGCGCGATCTCGCCGCCGGCGTCGTCGGCGACCTCCTGCACCACGCGCGAGAACTCGATCTGCATGCGGCGGGGCAGGTCGAGGTGGTGCTCGTTCTTGAGCACGTACGCCACGCCGCCCTTGCCGCTCTGCGAGTTGACCCGGATGACCGCCTCGTAGGAGCGCCCGACGTCGTGCGGGTCGATGGGCAGGTACGGCACGCCCCACGGGTGCTGCTCGACCGGCACGCCGGCCGCGGCGGCGTCCTTCTCCAGGGCCTCGAAGCCCTTCTTGATGGCGTCCTGGTGCGAGCCGCTGAAGGCG
>DATMKB010000172.1:0-4772 GCA_035553635.1 Mycobacteriales bacterium | reverse complement strand
CCCTGGGTGCGGCTGCACGTCTCCCTCCTGCGCACCGACGACGGCCGGCCGCTGCACTTCGTCGGGCAGATCGAGCACATCGACGCCCTGCGCGAGCAGCAGGAGGCGCTGGCGCGGCTCGCCGTCACCGACCCGCTCACGGGCCTGGCGAACCGCACCGCCTTCTCCGTGCAGTGCGAGCGGGCGCTGTCCGCTGCCGCCCGGCACGGCCGGCGCACCGGGCTCCTGCTCGTCGACCTCGACCACTTCAAGGCCGTCAACGACACCCTCGGCCACCAGGCCGGCGACGCGCTCGTCGTCGAGGTCGCTCGGCGGCTGCGCGCCGTCGCCCGGCCCGAGGACACCGTCGCCCGGCTCGGCGGCGACGAGTTCGTCCTGCTGCTGGAGGACCTCGGGTCGGCCGCCGACGCCGACCGGGTGGCCGACCGGGTGCTCGCCGCGCTCGGCGGGCCCCTCGAGCTGACCGGCCACGGCGAGGTGGTGGTGGGCTGCAGCATCGGCGTCGCCGTCGTCGACCCGGCCGCCGGGCCGTGCGACCCGGAGGAGCTCTACCGGCAGGCCGACCTCGCGCTCTACCGCGCCAAGGACGGCGGCCGGGGCCGCGCCGCCCGCTACGACGGCGACCTGCGCCGCACCGTCGACCGGCGCCGCCGCACCGACACCGCGCTGCGGCGGGCGCTCGCCGGTGCCGGCGTCCGGGTGCACTACCAGCCGCTCGTCGACCTGCGCACCGGCCGCACCGAGGGCCTCGAGGCGCTCGTGCGGCTGAGCGACGGCGACCTGCCCGCCGCGGAGGTCGTCGGCCTCGCCGAGGACGTCGGCCTGGCCCCCGACCTCGACGCCGCCGTGCTGCGCCTGGTGCTCGACGACGTCCGCAGCGGCCGGCTGCCCGTGCACCGGGTGCACGTCAACGTCTCCCCGCCGTCGCTGGCCTCGCCGCGCTGGCAGGAGGTGGCGGACGTCGACGTCCTGCGCGCGTGCGGCCTGGCGCTCGAGGTCACCGAGCGGGTCCTGCTCTCCGACGGCTCGTCCGCGGCGGCGTACCTGCAGGCGGTGCTCGCGGGCGGCGTGCCCGTCGGCGTCGACGACTTCGGCACCGGCTACGCCTCGCTCGCGCTGCTCGAGCGCTACCCGCTCGCCTTCGTCAAGATCGACCGCACGCTGGTGTCCCGGCTGCACACCGACCGCGCCCGGAGCCTGTTCGCCGGCGTCGTCGGCATCGCGCAGGCCCTCGGCATGGAGGCGGTGGCCGAGGGCATCGAGACCCCGGACCAGCTCGACGCCGTCCGCGGCGCCGGGTGCGGCTACGCGCAGGGCCACCTGCTCGGCCTGCCCGTGCCGGCCGGGGAGCTGCCCGCCCGGCCGGCCCGCGGCCGGGGCTAGGAGTCCGGCGGCGGGTTGTAGACGGTGCGGAACACGCGCCGCTCGCCGCGGCCGTCGCCGCCGCTGATGGTGCGGGTGACGTTGATGCTGAACCCGCCGCCCGGGCGCGGCTCGCGCGGCCCGCTCGTCGACGTGACGGTGCGGCCGCCGTTGTTGCCGTAGATGCCGACGGTCACCGACCGGGGCGTCGACCAGGTCTTGACGACCATGCCGGTGGACGTGTCGTTGCGGACGCGGACGTCGATCGAGCCGAAGTTCACCGTCGACTCCCGCCCGGCCGGGTAGCGGGAGATGTAGAAGCTGTGCGGCTTGTGCTGCTCGATCGGCAGCCCGGCGAAGAAGGCGGCGTTGAACAGCGTCGTCGCGAACTGGCTGACGCCGCCGCCGACGACGTCCTCGAGCTCGCCGTTGATGATCGCGCTGTCGGCGACGTAGCCCTTGGCGCGCGTGCGCGGCCCGGCGACCTCGTTGAGCGACAGCCGCTCCCCCGGTGCGACGTACGTGCCGTCGACGACGCTGGCGATCTTGCGGATGTTCGTCACCCGCGGCTGGCCGGGCGCGAAGTAGGTGGTGAAGGTCCCCATCAGCTGGTCGATGCCGCTCGCCGCCGCCTCGCCCGGCCCGATGGCCGGCGGCACGACGGTCGCCGGCAGCTCGGCCTCGCGCTGCGGCGTGGGGAGCAGGGCCCGGGCGGCCTCGACCGCCGCCGCGGCGTCGACGTCGAGGCCCGGCTGGCCCGGCGTGACGCTCACCGGCGCCGGCCGCGGCGTCCAGGTGAGGTCGCCCTGGGCGTCGACCGTCGGCGGCTGCGGCACGGCGAAGCGCGGCGGCACGGGCGCGCGGTCGAGCGCGTCGGCCTGCCGGGTGACGAGCTCGGTGAAGGCCTCCTCGTCGACGCCGAGCCCCAGCCCGCCGCCGTCGGCCGGCTCGGCGCGCAGCACCGGGCCGAGCTCGGCGGGGGTCAGCTCGAGCGTCGCCTCGGGGTGGGTGAGCCGCAGCGGCTCGGCGAGGACCTCGCGGGCCTGCGCGGCGACGGCCTCGACGTCGGCCGCGGTGGCGCCCGGGTCGACCTCCTCGACCGGCAGCGGCAGCGGCTCGACCCGCCCGGCCAGCAGCGCCTCGGCGAGGTCGTCGACGGCCTGCTCGCGGTCGACCGTCCGCCCCTCGAGCGGCGGCTGCGCCGTGACGACGCCGTCGTCGACCGCGATGGCGCCCCGGAAGACCTGCCGGTCGACCTGCGCGGCGATCTGGTCGACCTGCTCGCGCAGCGGCCCGTCCTCGACGGTGCTCGCGAGGTCGACCTGCTCGCCGCGGCCGAGCAGCGGCCCGAGCACGGGGCTGAGCCCGCCCTCGCGCCCGGCGGCCAGGGCGGCGTCGACGGTGCTCTCGACGTCGATGTCGATGGCCAGCTCCGCGCGGTCGACGGCGAAGGCCAGCTCGTCGTGGACGAGCTCGAGCGTGCCGGTGGTGCGCGTCTCGGCAGCGGTCTCGAGGCGGCTGCGGAGGTCCTCGCGGCCCAGCCCGCCGACGTCGGCGCCGGCCACCGTGGTGCCCGGCAGGGCCTCGCCCGCGCGGACCGCGACGACCGCGCCCGCGGCCGCCATGCCCGTCGCGAGGACACCGGCCAGGACGAGCAGCGCCGTCCGAGTGCGCACGCTGCGTCCTTCCTGGGCCGCGGGGGCCGTGTCCTGGATGTGCTCGGTCTGCGTCACGAGGACCCACCGTGCCCGCTGTGCCCCGATCGGCACGCTGCAGGCGGGTGTCGGTCTCATGACGAGCCTAGGGCCGCTACCGTCCGGCTGTGCTGCTCTCCGACCGCGACCTGCGCGCCGAGATCGCCTCCGGCGGGCTCGGCCTCTCGCCGTACGACGAGGCGATGGTGCAGCCCAGCAGCATCGACGTGCGGCTCGACCGGTACTTCCGGGTCTTCGCCAACCACCGGTACACCCACATCGACCCGGCCGAGGAGCAGGACGACCTCACCGAGCTCGTCGAGCCCGACGGAGAGGAGCCGTTCGTCCTGCACCCGGGGGAGTTCGTCCTGGGCTCGACGCTTGAGGTCATCACCCTGGGCGACCACCTGGCCTCGCGCCTGGAGGGCAAGTCGTCGCTGGGCCGCCTGGGACTGCTCACCCACTCGACGGCCGGCTTCATCGACCCCGGCTTCTCCGGCCACGTGACGCTCGAGCTGTCGAACGTCGCCAACCTGCCGATCAAGCTGTACCCGGGGATGAAGATCGGCCAGGTGTGCGTGTTCCGGCTGTCGTCGCCGGCCGAGCACCCGTACGGCTCGGCGGTCTACGGCTCCCGGTACCAGGGCCAGCGCGGCCCGACGCCGTCGCGGTCGCACCTGCGCTTCAGCCGCCGCCCGACGCTGTAGGCGCCACCCGCGCCGGACCGGGGCGCGCCGGGCTCCGGGCACGCCGGTGCCCCCGGCCACCAGGCGGTGGCCGGGCCGGGGCGGCGGCGTCAGGGCTCGGGGCGGACCCAGCCGTCCGGCCCGATCACCCGGCCGTCCTTGAGCGTGAGCCGGCGCCCTCGCCGGTGCAGCTCGTGCTCGTGGTCGGGCTCGCAGAGCAGGACGGTGTCGCCGAGGCTCGTGGAACGGGACGAGGCCCAGGGCTCGCCGTGGTGGGGCACGAGCCGGTGCCCCGTGGCAGGCCCGTGGTCGCAGCCCGCGCGCTGGCAGACCCCGCCCGTCTCGACGTGCTTGACGAGCCGCTCGAGCGCCGTGGCGGTGCGCTGCGTGTGGCTGACCTCCACCACCCGTGCCCCCGCGTCGAGCACCACCCGGGTGAGCCGGCTCTCGCACAGCAGCCGGCGGATCTGCTCGCGCGTCCACCGGCCGCCCGTGGCCGTGCGGCCCGGCAGGGCGCCCGGGACGCCGTGCAGGTGGTCCAGGCTCGTGGTCACGACGACGTGCGGCGCCGCCTTGCCGCGGGTGCCGAGCGCTGCGGCGTCGAGCATCCGCCGCAGGCCGAGCTTCAGGGCGTCGTGCCGCTGCTGCGCCCGGCTCCGCGGACGGTCGAGGTCGGCCGGCCACAGCTCGGGGTCCAGCTCGGGGTCGACGCCGCCGCGCTCGGCCCGCGCGCGGTGGGCGGCGGTGTCGGCGGGGCCGTCGGGGTCGGCGGCCAGGCCGGCCGCCACGAGCACCGCGGCCAGCTCGAACGCCTCGTCGTCGAGGTCGGCGACCATGCGGCCGCCGGCCCGGTCGGCGTGCCGGGTGAGCGTCAGGCCGCGCCGGTCGCTCGCGCGGTCGGCCCGCGCCTGGTGCTGCACCGGCAGCAGCGCGTCGAGCAGGAGCGCGAGCCCCGAGCGCAGGAGCACCGGGTCGCTGCGGCGGGCGAAGAGCAGGAGGCAGGCCTCGAGCCGGGCGCGCTGCGTGCCGC
>DATMKB010000171.1:0-2912 GCA_035553635.1 Mycobacteriales bacterium | reverse complement strand
GTGCGGCGTGCCGGTGCGGTGGTGCCAGGCGCCGACGAGCCCGTTGAGCTCCTTGCGCAGGTTCTGCAGCACCTCGAACGCCGAGGGGTCGCGCTCCGCGCGCGGCGGGGGCGGCGCCGCGGCGACCTGCGCGGCCTGCCGCTTGGCGAGCAGCGCCCGCACCTGCTCCGGTTCGAGCAGCCCCGGCAGGCCCAGGTACTCCATCTCGTCGTCGGAGCCGACGCCCGCGCCGGTGCCGTACTCGCCGCCGTCGTAGATGACGCGGTCGAGGTGGGCGCTGGCCTGCAGCGCCGTGAAGGCCGGCTCCTCCTCCCCCGGCTCGTCCTGCGCGCGGTTCGCGGCGGCGACGAGCTCGTCGGCGAGGAACTTCTCCTTCTGCGGCCCGTCGAGGGCGTGGTCGCGCTGCTTCTCGACCTCGGCCGCGAGCTGCATGAGCGCGGGCACCGACGGCAGGAACACCGACGCCGTCTCCCCCGGCCGGCGGGCGCGCACGAAGCGCCCGATGGCCTGCGCGAAGTACAGCGGCGTCTGCACGCTGGTGGCGTAGACGCCGACGGCCAGGCGCGGGATGTCGACGCCCTCCGAGACCATCCGGACGGCGACGAGCCAGCGCTCGTCGCTCGCGTCGAACTCGGCGATGCGCTTGGACGCCGACGGGTCGTCCGAGAGCACGACCACCGGTGCGCGCCCGGTGATGCGCTGCAGCAGGCCGGCGTAGGCCTTGGCGGCCTTGTGGTCGGAGGCGATGACCATCGCGCCGGCGTCGGGCATGCCGTGCGCGCGCACCTGCGTGAGCCGCCGGTCGGCGGCCTGCAGGACGGCGGGCATCCAGTCGCCGTTCGGGTCGAGCGCGGTGCGCCACGCGGCCGCCGTCTGGTCGGCGGTGAGCGGCTCGCCGAGGGTGGCGGTGACCTCCTCGCCGGCCCGGGTGCGCCAGGTGGTGGTGCCGCTGTAGGCGAGGAACAGCACCGGCCGCACGACGCCGTCGCGCAGGGCCTCGCCGTAGCCGTAGCCGGCGTCGGCGGCGCTGCGGGTGATGCCGTCCGGGCCCTTCTCGTAGCGCACGAACGGGATGGCGGCGGTGTCGCTGCGGAACGGCGTGCCGGTCAGACACAGGCGGCGGGCGGCCGGCTCGAAGGCCTCGCGGACGGCGTCGCCCCACGACAGCGCGTCGCCGGCGTGGTGCACCTCGTCGAGAACGACGAGGGTGCGCCGCCGGTTGGTGCGGGCCCGGTGCAGCGCCGGGTGGGCCGCGACCTGCGCGTAGGTGACGACGACCCCGCGGAACTCGGCGCTGTGCGCCCCCATGGCGTTCTTGAAGGTCGGGTCGAGCGGGATGCCCACCCGCGCCGCGGCGAGCGCCCACTGCGTCTTGAGGTGCTCGGTGGGCGCGACGACCGTGACGGCCTGCACCTTGCCGCTGGCGAGCAGCTCGCTGGCGACCCGCAGGGCGAAGGTCGTCTTGCCGGCGCCGGGGGTCGCGACCGCGGTGAAGTCCTGCGGGTCGGCCCGCAGGTACTGCACGAGGGCCGAGCGCTGCCACGCGCGCAGCGGGGCGGCGGCGGGCCCCTGACCTGCTGCGGGCGCGGCGGCGGGCGCGGTCACGCGGTCCTCCAGCGGGGGCACGGGGTCGGGCACGCGGCAGCGCCCGGGACGGGCCGCACGGGCCCGCCCGGCGAGGCCGTCGCGGGGAGAGCCCGACCCTAGGCGACCGCGGGCCCGCGTGACGACGCGGACACGCCGGGTGGCCGGAGTCCGGGGACCTGCCCCGCGCGGGGCGCCGGAGGTGCACGATGCACCCATGAGGAGCCCGCTGCACCTGCTGCCCTCCCCGCGCCGCGGCGAGACCGTGCCCGACGCGGGAGCGCCTGTGCCGCA
This sequence comes from Mycobacteriales bacterium, assembly GCA_035553635.1. GTDB lineage: Bacteria > Actinomycetota > Actinomycetes > Mycobacteriales > SCTD01 > DATLGD01. The sequence goes on along the minus strand of DATMKB010000171.1, from coordinate 1,034 downwards.
GGAGGTCCGGCGCGAGGTGCACGTCGTGCACGGGCACCGCCGGGCCCTGCTCGTCGCCGGGCCGGCCCTCGGCACCGCTCCCGTCGTCGTGCTCGTGCACGGCATCGGCGACAGCTCGGCGACCTGGGCCGACGTCGTCCCCGAGCTGGCCCGCACCTGCACCGTCCTCGCGCCGGACCTGCTCGGGCACGGGGCGTCCGACAAGCCGCGCGCCGACTACTCCCTGGGCGCGTTCGCCAACGGCGTCCGGGACCTGCTGGTGCTGCTCGGCGTCGAGCGGGCGACGGTGGTGGGCCACTCCCTCGGCGGCGGGGTCGCCCAGCAGTTCGCCTACCAGTACCCGGAGCTCTGCGAGCGGCTCGTGCTCGTGGCCAGCGGCGGCCTGGGCGCCGAGGTCACGCCGCTGCTGCGTGCCGCCGCGCTGCCCGGCGCCTCGCTCGCCATCGCCGTCGGCGCCCGCCGGCTCGTGCGCGTGCCGGTGGTGGCGGCCGGGCGGCTCGCGGCCCGGGCCGGCCTGCTCGACCCCGCCGACGTCGACGAGGTGGCCACCATCTGGACCGGCCTGGCCGACCGCTCCACCCGCTCGGCGTTCCTGCGGACGCTGCGCAGCGTCGTCGACGTGCGGGGGCAGTGCGTCACCGCCCGCGACCGGCTGTACCTCGCCGCGGAGGTGCCGACGCTGCTCGTGTGGGGCGACCGCGACCCGATCATCCCCGTGGCGCACGCCCGGGCTGCGAGCGCGCTGCTGCCCGGCGCGCGCACCGAGATCGTCCCGCGGGCCGGGCACCTGCCGCACCGGCACGACGCAGCGGCGTTCGCCGCGCTGGTCGGCGGCTTCGTCGCCTCGGTGCCCCCCGCCCGGCACGACCCGGACGCCTGGCGCGAGATGCTCCGCGCGGGCGACACGGTGGTCGACCTCGTCGACCGCAGCGCCGCGCCCGTCTCCGCGGGCAGGCCGAGCACGACGAGCTCCGGCAGGCCGCGGGCGGTCAGGCCGGCGGTCGAGGCGGCGTCGCCCGGACCGTCGACGACGA
>DATMKB010000170.1:0-3025 GCA_035553635.1 Mycobacteriales bacterium | reverse complement strand
GAGGCGGCGCGCTTGGCCATGGCCGACTTGCGGTTGGCGGCCTGGTTCGGGTGGATGACGCCCTTGCTCGCGGCCTTGTCGAGCGCGCGGCTGGCGTCGCGGAGCGCGGTGCCCGCGGTGGCGACGTCGCCGGCGTCGGCGGCCTCGCGGAACTTGCGCACGGACGTCTTCAGCGACGACTTGACCGACTTGTTGCGCAGGCGCGCCTTCTCGTTGGTCTTGATGCGCTTGATCTGCGACTTGATGTTGGCCACGCGGAGGGGTCCTCGTCCTGTCCTGGGGTCCGCCCGGAGGCGGGAGCTGTCGGGGCACGGTGCTGGAGCGGGGCAGCCCGCACCGCGCACGCAGCCGACAACGGTACCAGCACCGCTGCGCGGACCGCTGCCGCTGCTAAGGTCCCGCGGAGCGGTACCGGTGTGGTCCGCAGCGACGGTACCGGAGGGCGCGTGGCGACGACCTGGACCGGCCCCAGCCCCTTCGTGCACGACGGCCCGCTGCCGCCGGAGGAGCTCATCGGCCGCGACGCCGAGGCGGACGCGCTGCGCGCCTGGGCGCGGGCGGGCCGCTTCGTCGCGCTCGTCGCCCCGCGCCGCTACGGCAAGACGAGCCTCATCGGCAAGGTCGCCCGGGACGCCGAGGCGGCCGACCGCATCGCCGTCGTGCGCGCCGACCTGTTCGAGGTGGCGAGCACCGCCGACCTCGTCATCCGGCTGGAGCGGGCCTGGGCCCAGCACACCCCGCAGCGGCTGCGCGAGGCCGTCGCCCGCGTGCTGGCCGGTGCGCAGGTCGGGCTGTCCATCGCCGGCACGGGGTTCACCGTGGCCCTCGCCGAGCGGCCCGGCACCGACCCGCTGCCGGCCCTGCACACGCTGCTCGACCTGCCCAACCGGCTCGCGGGGGCCAAGGACCACGCCCGGGTGCTCGTCGTCCTCGACGAGTTCCAGTCGCTCGCCCGCGTCGAGGGCGCGGAGGCGCTGCTGCGGTCGCACGCGCAGCACCAGCGCGAGACGGCGAGCTACCTGTTCGCGGGGTCCGAGCCCAGCATGATCGCCGCGGCCTTCGGCGAGCGGTCGCGGCCCTTCTACGGCCAGGCGGAGGTGTTCCGGCTCGGCCGCCTCGGCGACGCCGAGCTCGCCGACGCCATCGGCGACCGGTTCGAGCGCAGCGGCCGGCACGCCGGCCCGGTGCTGCAGGAGCTCGTCCGCGCGGCCGAGGGCCACCCGCAGCGGGCGATGCTGCTCGCGCACCTGCTGTGGACGCAGGTGCCCGAGGGCCAGGTGGCCACCGCCGAGCACTGGGACGCGGCGCTGACGACCGCCCTGCGCCGCGTCGACGCCGAGGCGCGGGCGGTCCTCGCCGGCCTGCCGACCGGCGAGCGCAAGGCTCTGCGGGCGGTCGCGGAGTACGGCACGCCGCTGTCGGCGCGCGCCCTGCGCACCCTCGACCTGCCCAAGACCACCGCCGCCCGGGCCGCGCAGGTGCTGCTCGGCGAGGGCCTGCTCGAGCGCGACGACGACGGCTGGCGGCTCGTCGACCCCCTGCTCGCCCGGTGGCTGCGCCGCGAGCTCCCCACTCGCACTGCCCCCTGACACCACCCGGGGTGTCCCCGGCTCATGCCACCTCGGGACCCGAGGGGCCCGCGGGACGCAGGAGGTCCCGCAGGCAGCACCTGTCCCGGGGTGGCATGAGCACGGGACAGGTCCGCCCGTAGGGTCGCGGCGTGACGGACCTGCTCGACGGCTACTCGCGCGGAGCCGCCTGGGACGAGGTCTTCGCGGCGCCCGGCCAGCCCCACCCGCACTGCGCGCCGCTCGTCGAGGCCCTCGGCGCCCTGTCTCCCGACGACCTCGACAGCCGGTCGGCGGCCCTCGCCAGCGCGTTCCGCGACCAGGGCATCACCTTCAGCCTGTCCGGCGAGGAGCGGCCCTTCCCGCTCGACCTCGTCCCGCGCGTCCTCGACGCCGACGAGTGGGCCACGGTGGAGAAGGGCGTCGCCCAGCGCGTGCGCGCGCTCGAGGCCTTCCTCGCCGACATGGCGGGGGAGCAGGCCGTGCTCGCCGACGGCGTCGTGCCGCGCCGGGTGGTGGTGAGCAGCTCGGCGCACACGCCGGCGGCGCACGGCATCACCCCGCCCAACGGCGTGCGGGTGCACGTGAGCGGCATCGACCTCATCCGCGACGAGGCCGGCGACTTCCGCGTGCTCGAGGACAACCTGCGCACGCCGTCGGGCGTCAGCTACGTCATCGAGAACCGGCGGGCCATGGCCCGCGTCTTCCCGGAGCTGCTCGGCACCCACCGGGTGCGGCCCGTGGCCGACTACCCCGAGGTGCTCCTGGCCGCGCTCAAGGCCGCCGCCCCCGCGGGGGTGGCCGACCCGACCGTCGTCGTGCTCACGCCGGGCGTCTACAACAGCGCCTACTTCGAGCACTCGCTGCTCGCGCGGCTCATGGGCGTCGAGCTCGTCGAGGGACGTGACCTCGTCTGCCGCGACGGCGTCGTGTGGATGCGCACGACGGCCGGCGAGCAGCGCGTCGACGTCGTCTACCGGCGCATCGACGACGACTTCCTCGACCCGCTGCACTTCCGCCCCGACAGCCTGGTCGGCTGCCCCGGCCTGCTCAACGCCGCCCGCGGCGGGCGGGTGACCATCGCCAACGCCGTCGGGAACGGAGTGGCGGACGACAAGCTCGTCTACACCTACGTGCCGGACCTCGTGCGCTACTACCTCGGCGAGGCGCCGCTGCTGCAGAACGTCGACACCTACCGCTGCGAGGAGCCGGACGCCCTCGCCGAGGTTCTCGACCGCCTCGACGAGCTGGTGCTCAAGCCGGTCGACGGCTCGGGCGGCAAGGGCCTCGTGATCGGCCCGCAGGCGAGCGACGAGGAGCTCGCGGTGCTGCGCGACCGGCTCGTCGCCGACCCGCGCGGCTGGATCGCCCAGCGCGTCATCCAGCTGTCGACGAGCCCGACGAAGATCGGCGAGCGGCTCGTGCCGCGGCACGTCGACCTGCGCCCGTTCGCCGTC
>DATMKB010000169.1:0-10901 GCA_035553635.1 Mycobacteriales bacterium | reverse complement strand
GTCGTCGCCGTCGCCCTGGGCGCGGTGCTGCGCGGCGAGCAGGTCACGGCGCTCACCCTGGTCGGCGGGGCCGTCACGGTGCTCGCCGTGGCCGTGGTGGTGCGCGAGGAGGGCCGGCGCCGGCGGGCCGCGGGTGCGGCCGCGCCGGAGCCGGAGGAGGCCCTCGTCAGTCGCTGATCTCGCAGATCACCGCGCCGGCCGTCACGACCTCGCCGACGGTGGCGGACAGGCCGCTCACGGTGCCGGCCTTGTGCGCGGTGAGCGGCTGCTCCATCTTCATCGCCTCGATGACGACGACGAGGTCGCCCTCGGCGACAGTGGCGCCGTCCTCGACGGCGACCTTGACGACGGTGCCCTGCATCGGGCTCGTCAGGCTGTCGCCGGAGGCCGCCGCGCCCCCGCCGGCCGCACCGGCAGAGCGCTTCTTGGCCTTCTTGGCCGGCGCGGCCGCGGTGGCGGCGCCCAAGCCCGCGGGCAGCGTCACCTCGAGCCGCTTGCCGCCCACCTCGACGACGACGGTCTCGCGCTCGGCGGCGTCGTCGTCGGCACCGGCACCGCCGCTGAACGGCGCGAGGTCGTTGTCGAACTCGGTCTCGATCCAGCGGTTGTGCACCGTGAACGGCTCGCTGGTGAAGGCCGGGTCGGTGACCACCTTGCGGTGGAACGGCAGCAGCGTGGCCATGCCGTCGACGACCATCTCCTCGAGCGCGCGCTTCGAGCGCTCGAGGGCCTCCTGGCGGGTGGCGCCGGTGACGATCAGCTTGGCGAGCAGCGAGTCGAACGCGCCGCCGATGACGTCGCCCGACTCGACGCCGGTGTCCACGCGCACGCCCGGGCCCTGCGGCGAGACGAAGCGGGTGACGGTGCCGGGCGCCGGGAGGAAGCCGCGGCCCGGGTCCTCGCCGTTGATGCGGAACTCGAAGGAGTGGCCGCGCGGCGTCGGGTCCTCGAAGTCCAGCGCCTCGCCCTCGGCGATGCGGAACTGCTGGCGCACCAGGTCGACGCCGGCGGTCTCCTCGGTGACCGGGTGCTCGACCTGCAGGCGGGTGTTGACCTCGAGGAAGCTGATGAGGCCGTCCTGCGCGACGAGGAACTCGCAGGTGCCGGCGCCGACGTAGCCGGCCTCCTGAATGATCTTCTTGGAGGCGTCGTACAGCTCCTGGCGCTGCTCCTCGGTGAGGAACGGCGCGGGCGCCTCCTCCACCACCTTCTGGTAGCGGCGCTGCAGCGAGCAGTCGCGCGTCCCGACGACGACGACGTTGCCGTGCGTGTCGGCCAGCACCTGCGTCTCGACGTGGCGCGGCTTGTCGAGGTAGCGCTCGACGAAGCACTCCCCGCGGCCGAAGGCGGCGACGGCCTCGCGGACCGCCGACTCGTACAGCTCCTCGATCTCCTCGTCCTTGCGAGCGATCTTCAGGCCGCGGCCGCCGCCGCCGAACGCCGCCTTGATGGCGATCGGCAGGCCGTGCTCCTCGACGAAGGCCCGCACCTCCTCGACGCCGCTCACGGGGTCGGCGGTGCCGGGGGCGAGCGGGGCGCCGATCTTCAGCGCGATGTGCCGGGCCGTCGTCTTGTCGCCGAGCGCGGCGATGGCCTCGGGGGAGGGGCCGATCCAGGTGACGCCGGCGTCGATGACGGCCTGGGCGAACTCGGCGTTCTCCGACAGGAAGCCGTAGCCCGGGTGGACGGCGTCGGCGCCGGACTGCTTCACGGCGTCGATGACCTTGTCGATGCGCAGGTACGAGTCGCCCGGCGTCGTGCCGCCGAGGGCGTAGGCCTCGTCGGCGACGCGGACGTGCAGGGCGTCGCGGTCGGGGTCGGCGTACACGGCCACCGACTGCAGGCCCGCGTCCCGGCAGGCCCGGGCCACCCGGACCGCGATCTCGCCGCGGTTGGCGATGAGGACCTTGCTCAGCTTCGGCACGATCGGTGCTCCTGGTCTCGGGAGGGGGTCAGTGGAGGCCGGGCAGGCCGCTGGCGCGCCAGGCGCCGGGGCCGGCGTGCACGGGACGGCGCACCAGCGCGGCGCGCGAGCGCCAGGCGGACGGCGGGGACGGGACGGCCGCGGGCGCGGCGGACGAGCGGGCGGTGACGACGGCGAGCAGAGCTGCGAGCTCCTCGGGCGAGGGGTTGCCGCGCACGACGCGCAGCAGCGGCCGCGCCGGCTCCGCCGCTGCTGCGTCCGTCTGGGCGCCGCTCATGCGTGTGCTGCCAGACGGACGCGAACGCCGACGGCCCGTGCTGCGTCCGGAGGGACGCGGCGGGGACGTGTGCTGCCAGACGGACGCAACGCGCTCACAGGGGGATGTTCCCGTGCTTCTTCGGCGGGAGGGTCTCGCGCTTGCCGCGCAGGATCCGGAGCGCCTTGGCCACCTCGCGGCGGGTCTCCGACGGCTCGATGACGGCGTCGACGAAGCCGCGCTCGGCGGCGATGTACGGCGTCGCGAAGGTGTCCTCGTACTGCGTGATGAACTCCGCGCGCAGCGCCTCGACGTCCTCGCCCTTCTCGGCGGCGGCCGCCAGCGCCCGGCGCTGGATGATGTTGACCGCGCCCTGCGCGCCCATGACGGCGACCTGCGCGGTGGGCCAGGCCAGCTCGACGTCGGAGCGCAGGTGCTTGGAGCCCATGACGACGTACGCGCCGCCGTACGCCTTGCGCGTGATGACGGTGACCTTCGGGACAGTGGCCTCGGCGTAGGCGTAGAGCAGCTTGGCGCCGCGGCGGATGATGCCGGCGTGCTCCTGGCCGACGCCCGGGAGGAACCCCGGCACGTCGACGAAGGTCAGGATCGGGATGCCGAACGCGTCGCAGGTGCGCACGAAGCGGGCGGCCTTCTCCGAGGCGTCGATGTCGAGGGTGCCGGCGAAGCTCATCGGCTGGTTCGCGACGACGCCGACCGAGCGGCCCTCGACCCGGCCGAAGCCGCAGACGATGTTCTGCGCCCAGAGCGCCTGCACCTCGAGGAAGTCGCCGTCGTCGACGACGGCGGTGATGGCCGTCTTGATGTCGTACGGGGCGTTGTTGCTGTCCGGCACGAGCGTGTCGAGCTCGTGCAGCGGCTCCTCGGCGAGCGCGTCGACCTCGTCGAGGACCGGGGGCTCCTCGAGGTTGTTGCTCGGCAGGAAGCTCAGCAGCGTCTTGGCGAGCTCGAGGCACTCCTCCTCGTTCGCGCTCATGAAGTGCGCGACGCCGCTCTTGCTGTTGTGGGCTCGCGCGCCGCCGAGCTCCTCCATGCCGATGTCCTCGCCGGTGACCGTCTTGATGACGTCGGGGCCGGTGATGAACATGTGCGAGCCCTCGTCGACCATGAGGGTGAAGTCGGTGATGGCGGGCGAGTAGACCGCGCCGCCGGCGCACGAGCCCAGGATGAGCGAGATCTGCGGCACGACGCCGGAGCCGATGACGTTGCGGTAGAAGATCTCGCCGTACAGCGCCAGGCCCATGATCCCTTCCTGGATCCGGGCCCCGCCGCCGTCGTTGAGGCCCACGACCGGGCAGCCGGTCTTGAGGGCCAGGTCCATGATCTTGACGATCTTCTCGCCGTAGACCTCGCCGAGCGAGCCGCCGAATACGGTGGCGTCCTGGCTGAAGACGCAGACCGGCCGGCCGTCGACCGTGCCGTAGCCGGTGATGACGCCGTCGCCGAACGGGCGGTTCTTGTCGACGCCGAAGTCGCGGGCGCGGTGCCGGGCGAGCGCGTCGGTCTCCACGAACGAGCCCTCGTCGAGGAAGGCCTCGATGCGCTCGCGGGCCGTCATCTTGCCCATCTCGTGCTGCCGGGCGACGGCGCGCTCCGAGCCCGCGTGGCGCATCGCCTCGTTGCGGCGGCGGAGCTCGGCGAGGCGGCCCGCGGTGGTGTGCATGTCCGGCCCGGGCGCGTCGGCGGCCTCGGGCTCCTGGGAAGCGGCGGCGGTCACGGGACGGAGACTATCGACCTGGCTGCAGCAGACTTCAGCCATGTCCTCCCGCTGGTCCGACCTCGACCGCCCGCCGCTGCGCAGCGCGGCCCTGCAGCGCGCGCTCGAGCCGGACGGCTGGCGGCTCGAGGTGCACGACGCCGTCGGCTCGACCAACGCGCTCGTCGCCGAGCGGGCCCGGGCCGGGGAGCCGGCCGGGCTCGTCGTGGTGGCCGAGGAGCAGACGGCCGGGCGCGGGCGGCTCGACCGGAGCTGGACCTCGCCGCCGCGGGCCGGCCTCTACCTGTCGGTGCTGCTGCGCCCCTCGTGGCCGGCCGGCGACTGGCCGTGGCTGCCGCTGCTCAGCGGCCTGGCCGTGGCCCGCGCGGTGCGCGAGCAGGCCGAGGTCGAGGCCGTCCTGAAGTGGCCCAACGACGTCCTCGTCGACGGGCGCAAGGTCTGCGGCGTGCTCGCGGAGGTGGTGGGAGAGGGGGCCGCCGTCGTCGGAATCGGGCTGAACGTCACCACCCGTGCCGACGAGCTGCCGCACGACCGCGCCTCCTCGCTGGCGCTGGCCGGCGCCGCCACCACCGACCGCGACACGCTGCTGCGGGCCCTGCTGCGGTCGCTGCGCGACGTCCTCGCCGACCCGGCCGCCGCCCGGGCGGAGTACCGGGCGCTGTGCGCCACGCTCGGCCGGCGGGTGCGCGTCGAGCGGCCCGCGCGCGAGCCGGTCGAGGGCACCGCGGAGGCGGTCGACGACGGCGGCCGGCTCGTCGTCGACGGCACGGCTTGCGCCGCCGGGGACGTCGTCCACGCCACGATGGAGCCGTGAGGGGCGCGCCGGAGGACGAGGAGGTCCTGCTGCGCGTGCGCCCCCACGGCCGGGCGCTCGTGCTGCCGCTGCTGGCGCTGCTGCTCGTGCTCGCCGTCGCCGGGTTCGCCGCCGGCCGGCTGCCCGACGCCGACTGGCAGGGCGCCGCCCGCACGGCCGTGGCGGCGGTCGCCGCGGTGCTCGTCGTGCGGCTGTCGCTGCTGCCGTGGCTCCGCTGGCTGACCACGGTGCTCGTCGTCACCGACCGGCGCGTCGTGCTCGAGCGCGGGGTCCTGCGGCGGACGAGCCGGGGCGTCCCGCTGTCGCGGGTGGCCGACGTCGGCGTCGAGCGCTCGGCGGTGCAGCGGCTGCTCGGCAGCGGCACGCTCGTGCTCGACACCGTGGGCGAGCGCGGCGGGCTGGTGGTGCGCGACGTGCCGCGGGTGCGCGCGCTCGCCGCTGAGATCGGCGAGCTGCTCGACGACGAGCCGGTGCGCTAGAGCGGCTCGCGCCGCGCCGGTCGCTCCACGAGCTCGCCCTCGACCACGAGGTCGGGGTCGTACGGCGGCCAGTCGCCCTGCGGCGGGCGGATGCTGTCGAACCAGCGGTCCTGCGGCGCGGTACCGGCCCGCTCGCCCGGCCCGCCGGCGTTGACGCCGAGGCACGCCATCACGGCCACGAGCCCGGCGACCATGACGAGCACGCCCGCGACCGGCCCCCGCGGCAGCGCGACCGCGGCGACCAGGAACGACGCCGCGGCGCCGCCGCGGACGGCGAGGTAGGTGGTCTGCCGCCGCACCCCGACGACGGTACGCCGCGGACGGGCGTCCGCAACCCCGGCGGCGCTAGGTTCCGCGGCGTGACCGAGCGCCCGGCGCAGGACCCGCAGACCGCCCTCGAGGAGGCCCTGCTCGGCGCCCCCTGCGAGCTCGACCGCGAGGAGGTCAGCGCCGCGGCCGGGGTGCCCGAGCTCGAGGCCCGCGCGGTGTGGAACGCGCTCGGCTTCCCGGTGGTGCCGCCGGGCGAGAAGGCCTTCACCGAGCGCGACGCCGCCGCGCTGCGGACGGCGCTCGAGCTGCGCGAGGGCGGCCTCGTCGACGCCGACACCCTGCTCGTGCTGGCCCGCTCCATGGGCCAGGACCTCGCCCGCATGGCGGAGGCGCAGGTCGACGTCTTCCGCGACCTCGCCGCCGGCATGACCGCGCAGGAGGCCGTCGACACCGCCGTGTACTCCGCCGAGGAGGTGGTGCCGCGGCTCGAGCAGCTCGTCGTGCACGTGTGGCGGCGGCAGTTCGCGGCGGCCACCGCGCGGGCGTTCGCCGCCGGCGCGGGGCTGGGGGTGCCCGGGCTCTCGGTCGGCTTCGTCGACATCGTCGACTTCACCGCCTCGACCCAGCGGTGGGACACCGCCACCCTCGAGCGGCTGCTCGAGCGCTTCGAGCGCGAGACCTCGCTGCGGGTGACGGCGGTGGGCGGCCGGGTGGTCAAGACCCTCGGCGACGCCGTCCTCTACGCCTGCGCCGACCCGCTCGCCGCCGTCGAGGTGGCGCTCGACACCGTCGCGGCCTCCGCCGCCGACGACGACATGCCCGACGTGCGCGCCGGCGTCGCGCACGGGCAGGTGCTCGAGCGGCTCGGCGACGTCTACGGCACGCCGGTCAACCTCGCCAGCCGCCTCGTCGACCAGGCCCGGCCGGCGAGCGTCCTCGTCGACGAGGGGGTGGTGAGCGCGCTCGAGGAGGCCGACCTGCTCGACGCCTACCGGGTCAAGCGGCTGCGCAAGCGGTCGGTGCGGGGCTACAAGGCGCTGGCGCCCTACCTGCTGCGGCGCGCCGACGCCGACTAGCGTCCTGCTCGTCCCCGGTCCCAGGAGGAGCGCCCCATGACCCTGCACGACCTCGAGGTGGAGACCCTGTCCGGCGAGCGCACGACGCTCGGCGCGCTGACGGAGGGCAAGGCAGCGCTCGTCGTCAACGTCGCCTCCAAGTGCGGCCTGACGCCGCAGTACACCGGCCTGGAGAAGCTGCACGAGGAGCTCGGCCCGCGCGGCTTCACCGTGGTGGGCGTCCCGTGCAACCAGTTCAAGGGGCAGGAGCCGGGCAGCGCCGAGGAGATCGCGGAGTTCTGCTCGGCCACCTACGGCGTCACCTTCCCGCTGCTGGCCAAGACCGAGGTCAACGGCGAGGGCCGCGACCCGCTGTTCCAGCAGCTCTGCGCGGCGCCCGACGCCGAGGGCGCCGCCGGCGACGTGCAGTGGAACTTCGAGAAGTGGCTGCTGTCGCCCTCCGGCGAGGTCGTCGGCCGGTTCCGGCCGCTCGTCGACCCCCTCGACCCGGCGCTGCGCGCGGCGGTCGAGGAGCAGCTGCCGGCCTGACCGTGCCCGACGCCGGAGTGCCCGCCCGCGCCGCCGGCGCCGCCCTGCTGGCCTCGGCGGTGCTCGCCCTCGCCTTCTTCGCCGCGCTGGTCGCGAACGACCGCGGCGCGGTGACGGGGCTGCTCATCCTGTTCGCGCTCGTCACCGTGCCGGCGCTGCTGAGCGCCGTCCTCGGCGTCCCGGCGGCCGTCCGGATGCTGCTCGGCCGCGGTGCCGAGCGGGCCGCCGTGACCTACAGCGGCCTGCTCGCGCTGGGCCACGCCGGCGTCGTGCTGCTGTCGCTGCGTCCGGGCCTGGACCGGCGGCTCGACGACGGCGACCTGCTCGGCGCGGCCGCCGGAGGGGCGGGCCTGCTCAGCGGCCTGCTCGCCGGGGCGCTGCTGCTGCCGCTGGCGGCCGACCGAGCGGCGCGCACGCCGGTGCGACTGCGCGCCGTGGCGGCGCTGTCGGCCGGAGCCGTGGTGCTCGCGCTGCTCGGCCTGCGGGCGGCGTCCGCGCTGGACTGACGCCGCTCAGCGGCCGTGCGGCTCCTCGAGCTCCCCGTGGTCCGCGAGGTCCGCGACCACCGCCGCGACGACGTCGCCGTCCTCGGCCGCGGTCTCGACCACCGCGGGCTGGCGCCACACGAAGGTGCGGTAGCTCCAGAACCGGAAGACGGTGCCGGCCGCGAGCGCGACGAGGTTCGCCGCGTTGATGGCCAGCGGGCTGTCGAGGTCGAGCCCGTAGCGCACGACGCCGAGGATCGTCAGGCTGATGCCGAGGCCGATGCCGTTGAGCACGAAGAAGACCACCGACTCCCGCGCGACCGCCTGCCGGTGGCGGTGGCGGAAGGTCCAGTGCCGGTTGAGCAGGTACGACGAGACGGTGGCCACCGCCGTCGCCGCGACCTTCGAGCGCAGCGTGGGCACGCCGAAGCCGAAGACGAGCAGGTTGAGCACCGCGAAGTCGAGCACCGCGTTGAACGCCCCGACCGCCCCGAACTTGGCCGCCTCGCGCGCCACCGTGTCGTAGCGCTCGCGCAGGCGGGTCAGGGCTGTCACCCGACCAGGCTACGGGTGTCGGGACGGCGCCCCCGTGCGACCATCGGGGGTCGGCGCCCACCCCCGCGCCGCGACCCCGTGCCCGTCCCCTGGGAGGACCTCCCGTGCTCGACACCCGGCTCACCGAGGAGCAGGAGCAGCTGCGCAAGACCGTCGAGGCGTTCGCGCGCGACGTCGTCGCCCCCGTGGCCGCGCACCACGACGAGACGAAGACGTTCCCGTACGAGGTCGTGCGCCAGATGGGGGAGATGGGCCTGTTCGGCCTGCCGTTCCCGGAGGAGCACGGCGGCATGGGCGGCGACTACTTCGCCCTGTGCCTGGCGCTCGAGGAGCTCGCCCGGGTCGACCAGAGCGTCGCGATCACGCTCGAGGCGGCCGTGTCCCTCGGCGCCATGCCGGTCTACCGCTTCGGCACCGAGGCGCAGAAGGCCGAGTGGCTGCCGCAGCTCACGTCCGGCCAGGCGCTCGGCGCCTTCGGGCTCACCGAGCCGGGCGCGGGCAGCGACGCCGGCGGCACCCGCACCACGGCGCGGCTCGAGGACGGCCACTGGGTCATCAACGGCAGCAAGGCGTTCATCACCAACAGCGGCACCGACATCACCCGCCTGGTCACCGTCACCGCGGTGACCGGCGAGACGGCGTCGGGCAAGAAGGAGATCAGCTCGATCCTCGTGCCGGTCCCGACGCAGGGGTTCACCGTCGAGCCGGCGTACAGCAAGGTCGGCTGGCACGCCTCCGACACCCACCCGCTGTCGTTCGACGACGTCCGCGTCCCGGAGGAGAACCTGCTCGGCGAGCGCGGCCGCGGCTACGCGAACTTCCTGTCGATCCTCGACGAGGGGCGCATCGCCATCGCGGCGCTCGCCGTCGGCGCGGCGCAGGGCTGCGTCGACGAGAGCGTCAAGTACGCCAAGGAGCGCGAGGCGTTCGGCCAGGCCATCGGCAAGAACCAGGCCATCGCGTTCAAGATCGCGCGCATGGAGGCGCGCGCGCACACCGCCCGCATGGCCTACTACGACGCCGCCGCCAAGATGCTCGCCGGCCAGCCGTTCAAGAAGGAGGCGGCGATCGCCAAGCTCGTCGCCGGCGAGGCCGCGATGGACAACGCCCGCGACGCGACGCAGGTGCACGGCGGCTACGGCTTCATGAACGAGTACCCGGTGGCCCGCCAGTACCGCGACAGCAAGATCCTCGAGATCGGCGAGGGCACCACCGAGGTGCAGCTCATGCTCATCGCCCGCGAGCTCGGGCTGTGAGCTGGCTGGAGCTCGAGGGCACCGTCAACACCCGCGACGTCGGCGGCCTGCCCACCGTCGACGGCCGCACCACCCGCACCGGGGTGCTGCTGCGCTCGGACAACCTGCAGGACCTCACCGACGCCGACGTCGCCCGGCTGCTCGAGCTCGGGCTGCGCACCGTCGTCGACCTGCGCAGCACCGGCGAGGTGCACCTCGAGGGCCCGACGCCGCTGGCCGGCAGGGTCGAGCACCGGCAGTTTTCGCTCATCCCCGAGTGGGACGGGGAGCCTGACGCGGCGGAGGTCGAGCGCGCCGTCGACCAGGCCGTGCTCAACGAGCGGCAGGCCGACGCCGCCCTGCCGAGCCTGTCCGACTTCGCGCCCCGGCCCGGCCGCCCGGACGACCGCGACCCGGCGGACCTCAGCCCGCACTACGTCAACTACGTGCGCAACGCCGGCGGCGGCATCGCCTCGGCCCTGCGCGTGCTCGCCGACCCGGACGCCGGCACCACGCTCGTGCACTGCGCCGCCGGCAAGGACCGCACCGGCGTCGTCGTGGCGCTCGCGCTCTCGCTCGCCGGGGTGCAGCGCGACGCCGTGGTCCAGGACTACCTGCGCAGTGCCGAGCGCGCCGACCGCATCCTCGCCCGGCTCCAGGCCACCACCACGTACGGCCCGTCGCTCGCGCGCACCACCGTCGCCGAGACGACGCCGCAGCGGGCCTCCATCGAGGGCTTCCTCGACCACGTCGACCGCGCCTACGGCGGGCCGCACGGCCTGGCGGCGGCGATCGGCGTGAGCGAGGAGGAGGTCGCCCGGCTCGGCGTCCGGCTGGTCGGCACGTCGCCGCACGCTCGATGAGCCGGTGAGCCCGCGGCTGCTCCTGCCGCTCGTCCTCGTCTCGTTCGCCGCGAACTCGCTCGTCACCCGGTACGTCGTCGACCGGGACCTGCTCGACGCCGGGCTGCTCACCGCCGTCCGGTTCGTGTCGGGAGCCGCGGCGCTGCTGCTGCTCGCCGCGGCGCTGCGCGAGCCGGTCCGCCCGGGCCGCCGCTCGGTGGTGCCGGCGGTCTGGCTCGGCGCGTACGCCGTCTGCATCTCCTACGGCTACCTGCACATCGGCGCGGCGCCGGGCACCTTCGTCTTCTACGCCGCGGTGCTCGGGACGCTCGTGGCGCTCGACGCCCGGCGGGGGGAGCGGCCGTCGCGCCGCCGCACGGCCGGGGCGCTGCTCGCGCTGGCCGGCGTCGGCGTGCTGGCGTCGTCGTCGCTCGAGACCGTGACGCTGCTCGGCCTGGTGCTGCTCGCGCTCACCGGTGCGGCGTGGGGGCTCTACACGGCGGCCGGCCGCGGGTCGCCGGCGCCGCGGCGGGCGTCGACGGAGAACTTCACCGCGCTGGCGCTCGTGCTGGCGCCGCTCGGCCTGGCCGGCGCCGCCGCGGGGCTGCCCGTGACCGCCGAGGGCCTGGTCTGGGGCGTCGTCATGGGCGCGGGCACGACGGCTCTGGCCTACGTCGCCTGGTACGCGTGCCAGCCGTC
>DATMKB010000168.1:0-8093 GCA_035553635.1 Mycobacteriales bacterium | reverse complement strand
CGCAGCACCGCCATGTGCAGCAGGCCGGGCAGGACGATGTTGTCGGTCCAGTTCGTCTGGCCGGTGAGGAGCTTGGCGTCCTCCTTGCGGCGGCGGCCGCGGCCGAGCTCGCGCCCGGCGTCGGGGCCGCTGACCTGCTCGGGGTGCTCGGCGACCTCCCCCGCGACGAGGCCGGCGTCCAGCTGCTCGGTCATGCGGTCACCTCCGCGCCGGCCTGGGCGGGCACCTGCGCGTCGCTGAACGACCCCGGCAGCGGACCCTCGCCGCGCAGCTCGGAGGCCGCCGACATCACGGCCTTGACGATGTTGACGTAGCCGGTGCAGCGGCAGAGGTTGCCCTCGAGGCCGTGCCGCACCTCCTCCTCCGTCGGGCTGGGGTTGCGCTCGAGCAGGTCGACGGCGGCCAGGACCATGCCGGGCGTGCAGTAGCCGCACTGCAGGCCGTGGTGCTGCTGGAAGGCGCGCTGCACGGGGTGCCAGGTGTCCGGGTCGCCCGACGACGCCGCGAGGCCCTGGATGGTGGTGACCTCGCTGCCGTCGGCCTGCACGGCGAGGACGGAGCAGCTCTTCACGCTGTCGCCGTCGAGCAGGACGGTGCACGCGCCGCAGTTCGACGTGTCGCAGCCGATCGGCGTGCCGACCCTGCCGAGGGTGTCCCTCAGGTGGTGCACCAGGAGGCGGCGCGGCGGCGCCTCGTCCTCGTAGGTGACTCCGTCGACCTTCATCCGGACGCGCGCCATGCACTCTCCCGAGGACTGGTTCAGGGACGCTCAGGGTGTGACCTGAGCCACACCGGGGACCCAACCACCTCTGCGCCCAGGAAGCAATGCCGGCGCCGACTGCTTACAGTCCAGTGATGACGCAGCCCGCGCGCGACCGCCTCGGACGGGGCCTGCGCGACCTGCGGATCTCCGTCACCGACCGCTGCAACTTCCGCTGCCCGTACTGCATGCCGCGCGAGGTGTTCGGCGCCGACCACGCGTTCCTGCCCCGCTCGGAGGTGCTGAGCTTCGAGGAGATCGGGCGCCTGGTGCGCGTGTTCGCCTCGCTCGGCGTGCGCAAGGTCCGCCTCACCGGCGGCGAACCGCTGCTGCGGCGCGACCTCGACCGGCTCGTCGCCATGGTCGCCGAGGTGCCCGGCGTCGAGGACGTCGCGCTGACGACGAACGGCGCGCTGCTCGCCTCCCGCGCACAGGCGCTCGCCGACGCCGGCCTGCACCGCGTGACGGTCTCGCTCGACAGCCTCGACCCCGACGTCTTCCGGCGCATGGCCGACACCAAGGTGCCGCTGCAGCGGGTGCTCGACGGGATCGAGGCCGCGGCGGCGGCCGGGCTCGGACCGGTGAAGCTCAACACCGTGCTCAAGCGCGGGGAGAACGACGACGGGCTGATGGACCTCGTCGAGTACGCGCGCGAGGGCGGGCACGTCCTGCGGGTCATCGAGTACATGGACGTGGGCACCACCAACGGCTGGCGCGCGGAGGAGACCGTGCCGTCGGAGGAGGTGCTCGCGCGCATCACCGAGCGGCACCCGCTCGTGCCGGTGCCCGAGCGCGACGGCGCACCCGCCGAGCGCTGGCGCTACGCCGACGGCCGCGGCGAGGTGGGCGTCATCTCCTCGGTCAGCTCGCCGTTCTGCGGCACGTGCACGCGGGCGCGCATCACCGCCGTCGGCGAGCTGTTCACCTGCCTGTTCGCGGCGTCGGGCACCGACCTGCGCGCGGTCCTGCGCAGCGGAGCCACCGACGACGAGCTGCGCGAGGCCGTGGCGGGACGCTGGGCCCGGCGCGACGACCGCTACAGCGAGCTGCGCGCCTCCGGCGCGACCGACCTGCCGCGCGCCGAGATGAGCTACCTGGGCGGCTGACGCCGCGTTGCGTCCGTCTGGCAGCACACGCCGCCCACACGCGGCGCCGGACGCGCGGCTCGGCGGTCCCGCGCCTACCGTGGGCCGGGTGACCACGTCCCGCGGCTTCGCGCCGAAGCACTTCCGGCGGCCGGAGCAGGCCGAGCAGGAGCGCGTCCCGCCGGGTCAGTACCTGGCCCACGGCTTCCCGGTGCTCACCGTCGGCCCCACGCCGGTGGTGCCGCCCGAGCAGTACCGGTTGAAGGTCGTGGCCGCCGACGGCACCACCGCCCGCACCTGGACGCTCGCCGAGCTGAAGGCCCTGCCGGCGCAGCGGCTCACCACCGACATCCACTGCGTCACGCGCTGGTCGAAGCTGGACACCACGTGGGAGGGCGTGCCGGTCGACGTCCTGCTCGAGGGCGTCCCGCCCGCGCCCTTCCTCACCGCCGAGGCCTACGGCGACTACACCACCAACCTCGCCACCGACGACGTCGTCGGCGGTCGGGGCTGGGTGGTGTGGGGCTACGACGGCGCGCCGCTGACCCCCGAGCACGGCGGGCCCGTGCGCCTGCTCGTGCCGCACCTGTACTTCTGGAAGAGCGCCAAGTGGCTCAGCCGGCTGGTGCTGCGCGAGCGGGACCACCCGGGCTTCTGGGAGCGCGCCGGCTACCACCACCGCGGCGACCCGTGGCGCGAGCAGCGCTACGACACCGACTGAGTGACCGCCTGGCGGCCCGCCCGCGTGGCGGCGGTGCGGGAGGAGACGGCGTCGGCGCGCACCCTGGTGCTCGACGTCGACGGCTGGGACGGCCACCGCGCCGGGCAGCACGTCTCGCTGCGGCTCACCGCCGAGGACGGCTACCAGGCGGCGCGCGACTACTCGCTCGCCAGCGCCGCCGGCGAGCCGCCCGAGGTCACCGTCCAGCGGATGGACGACGGCGAGGTCTCGCCGTGGTTCGTCGACGTCGCGGAGGCGGGTGACGCGCTGGAGGTCCGCGGCCCCGCCGGCGGCTGGTTCGTGTGGGACCCGCACGCCGGCGGCCCGCCCCTGCTGCTCGTCGCCGGCGGCTCGGGGCTGGTGCCGCTGCGCTCGGTGCTGCGCACCCGGGTGCGCTCCGGCGACCGGACGCCCGTGCGCCTGCTGGTGTCGGCCCGCACCGCCGACGACGTCCTGTACCGCGACGAGCTCGCCGAGCCCGCTGACGGCGTCGAGGTCGTGGTGACGCTGACGCGCGGCGCCCCGCCCGGGTGGACCGGGCGCACCGGGCGGCTCGACCGCGCGGCGCTGGACGCGCTGGGCTCGCCGCCGGAGCGGGAGCCGGACGTCTACGTCTGCGGGCCGACGGCGTTCGTCGAGCAGGTGGCGTCCGACCTCGTGGCCGAGGGCCACGACCCGGCGCGGGTGCGCACCGAGCGGTTCGGCTAGGCGGGCGGGCGCCCGGTCGCCGCGGCGTCGACGACTCTCCGGGCGTCGTCCTCGCCCATCGGCGACGGCCCGGCCACCGCCCACGACCAGCCGTGCGCGTCGAGCCGCACGACCGACTCCGGCGGCTCGGTCTGCCCCGTGACGGGCGTGCCGCCGAGCGGCGCCCGGGACAGCGAGCACTCCGCCCACTGCGGCAGGTGCACGACGACGCACTCGTCGTCGGGGACGTACGAGGAGCGCGCAGGGAACCAGCGCGGGGTCGGCGGCGGGCGGTCGTCGACGAGGGACATCAGCGCGTGGAGCCGGTCGCGGCCGCCGTGCGCGGCCCGCACGGCGGCGAGGACGTCGTCGGGCGGCAGGCCCGCGTGCAGGTCGACCACCTCCACCAGCAGCCCGGCCTCGGCGTTCTCCGCCCGCACAGCCGTGCGCAGGCCCTCGTCGACGACGAGCTCGAGCTCGCCCGCCTTGTGCGGCGGCGGGAGCAGCCGCACGCGCCAGGCCGGGCGCCCGTCGTGCTCGCAGGGCTCCGGAGCACCGGCCGGGCGCGTGTAGTCGGGCCACGACCAGTCGACGCGCTGCAGCAGCGGGTGCAGCAGGTCGGCCGGCTGCCCGTCGGACGTCGCGACGAGCTGCAGCCCCTCGCGGAGCACCACGGTGCCCGAGCGCTCGACGCCGTCCTCGACCCGCCGCCAGGACGCCCAACCGTCGTCGACGCCGGCGGTGGCGAGCCAGCCCGCGAGCCGCGGCCACGACGGGGCGGTCACGGCGCCCAGGCCCGCGGCACGGAGGCGACCACCGCGTCGACCTCCTCGGCCGGGGCGCCGGCCGGGTGCCCGAGCGAGAACGACCAGCCGTCGCCCTCCCAGGTGCGCACCACCTCGCCGCGCGTGCGGACGGCGTGCCCGGCGGGCGCGACGCCGAGCCACCAGGGCGGCCCGTCGGTCTCGAGCGACAGGAGCACCTCGGGAACGTCCGGGTCGCCCTCGTCGGCCCAGGCCCGGCAGCCCTGCGGCCACCAGGGGGCGGCGAAGCCGGCGGTGCGACGCCGCTCGTCCGCGGCCTCGGGCGGCTCCGCGTGCGAGCGCGGCGGCGGAGGCGCCGGGGTGCCCGCCGGCAGCGCGAAGAGCGCGTCGTCGACCGGGGCACCGACCTCCAGCGACGTCAGGGCCAGCGTCCCGGCGGCGGACTCCCGCCGGAGCAGCACCCCGGTCTGCTCGTCGACCCAGCGCACGACGCCGTCCTGCGACCAGCGCCACGCGACCCGGCCGAGCAGGTCGTCGCGCACGACGTCGCCGGCGGGCTCCTCGACGTGCTCCTCCGGCCGCAGCAGGGCCGGTGCGGCGTGCGGGGCCACGAGCTCGCCGCCGGCCTCGACCCGGGCCCGGTGGACGACGGCCGCCCGGGCGCCGTCGGCGACCGCGAGCAGCCGGCCGCCGAGCTCCAGCCGCCACCGGCCCGGCGCCGCGTGCCAGAACCGGACGTCCTCCCGCGGCGGCACGGGCGGGACGACCGGCGGCTCGCCGAAGGAGAACCAGCCGAAGGACACCCGCTCGTCCGGGCCGGGCTCCCAGCGGCAGGTGCCCGTCGCCGTCGGGACGTGCGCCACGCGCAGCCAGGCGACGAGCTCCGCCGGCGCGGGCGCGTCCGTCAGAGCCCCTTCGGCCGCGTCGCCGCCACGGCGAAGTGCGCGCCGGGCGACCCCACGGTGAGCATCACCAGGCCGAACCACGGCGCCCAGCCCAGGCGCTTCCAGTTGTCGAGCACGAGCACGACGAGCGCCACGTACAGCGCCCCGTGCACCGGCCCGAGCACCGGCACGAGGTCGGTCTCCGTGGTGCGCTTGAGCACCGAGCCGACGAGGAGCACCGCGAACGACAGCGACTCGAGCAGCGCCACCACGCGCAGCAGCCGGAACGACAGGCCCTTCACGACGCCGTCACCTCCGCCACCAGTTCGTCGGCCGCAGCGTAGGGATCGGTCTCGCCGGCCACCACCCGGCCGGCGAGCAGGTCGAGGGTGTCGCCGCCGCGCAGGTCGCCGATGCGCTGCCGCAGGCTCGTCACCGCGATCGCCTCCACCTCGTCGGCGGCCCGCTCGCGGCGACGGGCGTCGAGGGCGCCGGACGACGCCAGCCACGCGCCGTGCCGCTCGACCTCCTCGACCACGTCGTCGGCGCCCTCGCCCTTGCTGGCCACCGTCTTGACGATCGGCGGGCGCCAGCCGAGGTCGGTGCGCCGGTCGCCGAGGCTGAGCATGTAGCGCAGGTCGCGCACCACCTGGTCGGCCCCGTCGCGGTCGGCCTTGTTCACCACGAAGACGTCGGCGACCTCGAGGATGCCGGCCTTGGCGGCCTGGATGCCGTCGCCCATCCCGGGCGCGAGCAGCACGAGCGTGGTGTCGGCCAGCCGGGCCACCTCGACCTCCGCCTGCCCGACGCCGACGGTCTCGAGAAGCACGACGTCGCAGCCGGCGGCCGACAGGACGCGCAGCGCCTGCGGCGTCGCCCACGAGAGCCCGCCGAGGTGGCCCCGGGAGGCCATCGAGCGGATGAACACGCCGTCGTCGGTGGCGTGGTCCTGCATGCGCACGCGGTCGCCGAGCAGCGCGCCGCCGGAGAACGGCGAGCTCGGGTCGACGGCCAGCACGCCCACTCGCATGCCGCGGCGGCGGTAGGCCGCCACGAGCGCGCTCGTCGACGTCGACTTCCCGACGCCCGGCGACCCGGTCAGCCCGACGACGCGGGCGTGCCCGGCGTGCGGCGCGAGCAGCGCCATGACCTCCCGCAGGGCGGGCGACGCGTCCTCGACGAGGCTGATGAGCCGGGCGACGGCGCGCGGGCTCCCCTCCCTCGCCTGCTCGACGAGGGCGGGGACGTCCAGCGCGCGGCGGGCGCGCACCACCTAGACGTGGAAGAGGAGGGCGTCGCCCTGGCCGCCGCCGCCGCACAGCGCCGCCGCGCCGACGCCGCCGCCGCGCCGCTGGAGCTCGTGGATGACCGTGAGCGCGAGGCGGGCACCGGAGGCGCCGATGGGGTGGCCGAGCGCGATGGCGCCGCCGTTGGGGTTGAAGACGTCGTTCGGCAGGCCGAGCTCCTGCTGCGAGGCCAGGCCCACCGCCGCGAACGCCTCGTTGACCTCGATGGCCTTGAGGTCCTCGAGCGCGACGTCGCTCTTGGCCAGCGCGGCGCGGATGGCGAGCGCCGGCTGCAGCTGCAGCGAGTTGTCCGGGCCGGCGACGACGCCGTGCGCGCCCACCTCGGCGAGGATGCGGTCGGTGACGCCGAGCTCCTCGGCCTTGGCGCGCGACATGACGACGACCGCGGCGGCGCCGTCGGAGATCTGCGAGGCGTTGCCCGCGGTGATGGTGCCGTCCTTGGCGAAGGCCGGCTTGAGCTTGGCGAGCATGTCCGTGGTGGTGCCGGGGCGCACGCCCTCGTCCTCGCTGACGACGATCGGGTCGCCCTTGCGCTGCGGGATCTCGACCGGGACGATCTCGTCGGCGAAGCGGCCCTCCTTGATGGCCGCGGCGGCGAGCTCGTGGGAGCGGGCGGCGTACTCGTCCTGCTCCTCGCGGGTGAAGGAGAAGCGCTCGTTGTACTTCTCGGTCGCCTCGCCCATCGCGACCTTGTCGAAGGCGTCGAAGAGGCCGTCGTGGAAGGTGGCGTCGAGGATCTCGGCGTTGCCGTAGCGGTAGCCCTGGCGCGCCTTCGGCAGCAGGTAGGGCGCCTGGGTCATCGACTCCATGCCGCCCGCCACGACGACGTCGAACTCGCCGGCGCGGATGAGCTGGTCGGCCATGGCGATGGCGTTGAGGCCCGACAGGCAGACCTTGTTGATGGTGAGCGCCGGCACGTCCATCGGGATGCCGCCCTTGACCGCGGCCTGGCGGGCGGTGATCTGGCCCTGGCCGGCCTGGAGGACCTGCCCCATGATCACGTAGTCGACCTGGTCGCCGCTGATGCCGGAGCGCTCGAGGGCGGCCTGGATGGCGACGCCGCCGAGGTCCTGGGCGGTGAGCGAGGACAGCCCGCCCGCGAGCTTGCCGATGGGCGTGCGCGCCCCTCCGACGATGACGGTGCGGTTCGCGCTCACAGGGTCCTCCATAGGGGCCGGTCGTGGTCTTGCGAGGATAGGCACCCGACGTCCCCCCTCCCACAGGAGATCCCTCACATGCCCGGCACCGGCCGCATCACCGCCATCGACCACGTCGGCATCGCCGTCGCCGACCTCGAGGCCGCCATCGAGCTGTACGAGAAGGCCTACGGCATGACGTGCGTGCACACCGAGGTGAACGAGGAGCAGGGCGTCCGTGAGGCGATGATGGCCGTCGGCGACTCCGGCTCGTACGTGCAGCTGCTCTCCCCGCTGGCGCCCGACACCACCATCGGGAAGTTCCTGGACAAGAGAGGTCCCGGCATCCAGCAGATGGCGTACCGCACCGACGACCTCGAGGCGCTGTCGGAGACGCTGCGCGGCCAAGGCATGCGGCTGCTCTACGACAGCCCCAAGACCGGCACCGCCGGGTCGAAGGTCAACTTCGTCCACCCGAGGTCGGCGGGAGGGGTCCTCATCGAGCTGGTGCAGCCCGGGCCCGACGGCATGGGGCACTGACGGGCACGTAACGGGGCCGCGGCCGGGCTGCGGCGGCCGCATGTTCGGCGCATCGTGCACACCAGGGCGTCCAGGATCCGCCGAACATCCGCCTGGGAGGTCGCCAAGCATTCGCGTGGGCGGGCGACGGCGGCGAGACGCGACGGCGGCGAGCCGCGGACGCCTTCCCCGCACCGCTCGGCGGCCGCGCGGCTCGGCGGCTTCGCCGG
>DATMKB010000167.1:0-2284 GCA_035553635.1 Mycobacteriales bacterium | reverse complement strand
GCACCCAGTCCTGGCCGGTGCGCAGGCACTCGACGCAGCCGGGCGCCGTCGGCACCTCGCGCCCCGTGGTGCCGACGGCGCCCGGCTGCGTCGAGTGCCTGCGCACCGGCCAGGACTGGGTGCACCTGCGGCTGTGCACCGCGTGCGGCCACGTCGGGTGCTGCGACAGCTCGCCCGGGCGGCACGCCGCGGCGCACGCGCACGACGCGGAGCACCCCGTCATGTGCTCGCTCGAGCCGGGTGAGGACTGGGGCTGGTGCTACCTGGACGAGGTCACGCTGACGCCGGCGTCCTGACCCGGTCGTGCGCCGGCTCCAGGGAGGCCTGCCGGTCGAGCACTGCGGCGGCGACGGCCTCCTCCCCGGCCACCCCGGCCGCGTCACCGACCCCTCGCCGGAGGACGTCTTCGTCGAGCGGGTGGGCCTCGAGGACGCCCCGGTCAGCCGCCGGACCTGCGTCGACCTGCCTGCGCTCGCCGCGCTGGACGAGGCGGTCCTCGCCGAGCGCAGCGACCGCGTGCGTCGGGGGCTGCCGCCCCTCGGCTGAGCGCTTCTCGAGGCAGTCCACAGCCCATGTCGACGGACTCAGGACTGTCGGACCCGGGTGGGATGGTCGTCCTCGAGCGGGAGGAGGTGGCGGGCGTGCACGAGGGCTGGCAGGCGGTCGAGGTCGACGACGTCGACGGCGTGTTCACGCGCCTGGTCGCGTCCTGGCTGCAGGAGCGGGCTTGGCGCTCTCCTGAGCCGCAGGTGCCGGACGGCGCGGCGTGGGCCGCCCCCGGCGTCGAGCCTCCTTCCACCGGCCTGTCGCCTGCTGTCGTTCAGGCGCAGGAGGCTGTGGCCGCACTGTCGGTCGTGCGGCCGTCCGGGTCGCCGGCTGACGTCGAGGCGCTGCTGCGCCTGTCGCAGCAGGTCGCCGGGCTCGCGCTGCTCCAGCTCGCCGAGATGGACGCCACCGGCAGCCACGCCGAGGCCGGCTCGCCGACGGCGGCGACGTGGCTGCGCGACACGCTGCACCTGACCGACGTCGCGGCCCACGCGCAGGTCCGCCTGGCCGCAGCGCTCGAGACCGACCTGCCCGAGCTCGGCGCGCTGCTGCGCGACGGCGCCACCACCGTCGAGCACGCCCGCGCCGCCGTCGCCGGCACCCGCGGCCTGGACCCGCAGCTCGTGCACGACAGTGACGAGGCGATCTGCGCGCTGGTGCAGGCCACCGACCCGGCCACCGTGCGAGCGCAGCTGCGCGAGCGCGCCGAAGCGCTCAACCCCGAGCTGTCCCGCGACGCCGAACGCCGCGCCCACGCCCGCCGCGGCTTCACGGTCGACGACGTCGGCGGCACGGTGGTGCTCGGCGGGTCGCTGGGCGTCGAGGACGGCGCGCTGCTCCTGCTCGGGCTCGACCTCGCCGTGCGCGCCGACCGCGGCGCCGACGACGACCGTTCGCTGCGCCAGCGCCGCGCCGACGTGGTCGTGCAGTGGGCGCGGGAGGCCGCCGCGCAGCGCGGAGGCGGCGCTGTCCGGGAGGATCTGCGGACCACGCGCGCCCAGGTGCTCCTCACCTGCACGCCGGAGCAGCTGGAGGCCGCCGCCGGCCAGGTGGACGAGGGGACGCGGGTGCCCGCCGGCGGCTCGTACGGGCCGGGCGCGCTCGTCAGCAGCGAGGCGCTGCGCCGGCTGGTGTGCGATGCCTCGATCGCCCTCGCCGTCGTCCCGGCCGCACCTGCCGACAGCAACCACCCGCTCGGGCTCCGCACGCTCGGCGCACCGGCACCGGACCCGCTGCACGTCGGCCGCGCCGCACGCGTGGTCACCGCCGCCCAGTGGCGCGCCCTGGTCGTCCGCGACCGGCACTGCATCGTCAAGGGCTGCCGCAGGCCACCCACCCAGTGCCAAGCCCACCACGTCCAGCACTGGCTCGACGGCGGCACCACCGACCTGCCCAACCTCGTGCTCCTGTGCCACCAGCACCACCACGAGCACCACGACCAGCACCACGACCTCCGCCACCGCGACGGCCGCTGGATCACCGACCAGGGCTGGGCACCCCAAGCACCACCCTGACCGACCGACCGACCGGCCGGCAACGGCCCTCACGCCACCGGCGGCCAGGTCACGGCCCGAGTGGCCCTGCCGGGCCGCCCGACGGGCCGGATCAGGCCGAGCGGAGGTAGTCGTCGAACGACGACCCGGTGAGCCGCTCGTAGGCCTCGACGTACTTGGCGCGCGTCTGCTCGACCACCGAGGCGGGCAGCTCGGGCCCGGGGGCGGTGCGGTCCCAGCCGGAG
>DATMKB010000166.1:0-8015 GCA_035553635.1 Mycobacteriales bacterium | reverse complement strand
TGGCTGCGCGAGCACCCCGTCGAGGTCGAGTGGTGGGGCGGCCAGTTCGCCAGCGGCGCGGTGCCCGACGGCTCGCTGCTCCCGGCGTCGGTGCTGGACGCGCACGCGGTCCTGCACGGCCGCACCCCCGGTGTCGCGGGCGTCCCCTACGGCTCGGACCAGCGGCTGCTCACCGGCCTCGGCGGCGTGCCGACGGTCGTCTACGGCCCGGGCGACGTCGCCCTCGCCCACGCGCCCGACGAGAGCGCGCCGGTCGACGAGGCCGTGCAGGTGGCCCGCACGCTGGTGCTGCTGGCCGCCCGGACCTGCGGCACGCGCGTCCTCGCGCCGGCCGAGGCGCTGCAGCGGTAGCGGCCGTCACAGGTGCGGCCGCACGGCAGGTGGGTACGGCCCGCTCGACGCACCCGTCGACGAGAGGACACCCATGAGCGAGCAGCCCGCCACCGATGCCGGTTCGACCCGTCCCGCCGGCGAGGGCGTCGGCGACGAGGAGCTGACCAAGCAGGTCGCCGAGCAGACCTCCAGCGACCTCGAGGCCGAGGGCGCGTTCGAGCGCGAGGCCGACGGCGCCGCCTCCGACACCGAGGCCGCCAAGGCCGACGCCGACGAGCTGGCCTGACGTCCGTCCGTCTGGCAGCACACCGCCGGTGCTCGCGGCGCCGGACGCCTCGCCGGCTCCGCCGGCCGCGTCCGGCGCCGCGCCGCGTGCGGGTGTGCTGCCAGACGGACGCTAGAGGCCGAGGCGCTTGGCCACGACCTCCCGCATGATCTCGTCCGTGCCGCCGCCGATCCGCAGGATCCGGCTGTCGCGGTAGTGCCGCTCGACCTCGGAGTCGCGCACGTACCCCGCCCCGCCGAACAGCTGCACCGCGCTGTCGACCACCGCGTCGCACGCCGCGCAGGCCGTGTTCTTGGCCATCGACACCTCCGTGACGGCGGCGTCGACCTCCGTGCCCGACAGCCAGGCGGCGTAGGCGGCCCGCGTCGTCTCGCGCGCCACCCACGTCTGCCGGGCCATCTCCGCCACCGCGTGCCGCACCACCTGCCGCGCGGCGAGCGGCTTGCCGAACGTCTCCCGGTCCTTCACCCACTGCAGCGTCAGGTCGAGGCAGCGCTGCGCGGTCGCGTACGCCTGAACCGCGAGCGCCAGCCGCTCGCTCTGGAACTGCCTCATGATCTCGACGAAGCCGCTGCCCTCCTCGCCGACGAGGTTGCCGACCGGCACCCGCACGTCGACGTACGACAGCTCGGCGGTGTCGCTGCACCGCCAGCCCATCTTGTCCAGCTGCCGGGTGACGGTGAAGCCCGGTGAGCGGGTGTCCACCACCAGCAGCGAGATGCCCTGCCAGCCGGGTCCTCCCGTGCGCACCGCCGTGGTCACGAAGTCGGCGCGCACGCCGCTCGTGATGTAGGTCTTGGCGCCGTTGACCACGTAGTGGTCGCCGTCGCGCACGGCCCGCGTGCGCAGGCCCGCGACGTCGGAACCGCCGTCGGGCTCGGTGACGGCCAAGGCCCCGATGAGCTCGCCGGCGAGCGTCGGCCGCACGTAGCGGTCGACGAGCTCGGGCGAGCCGCTGCGCACGACGTGCGGCAGGGCGATGCCGTGCGTGAACAAGGACGCGACCACGCCGCCCGAGCCGCCGCCGAGCAGCACCTCCTCAGTGACGATCGCGGCGTCGACCGGGTCGCCGCCGCCCCCGCCGACCTCCTCCGGGAAGCTGACGCCGAGCAGCCCGGCGTCGGCGAAGGTGCGGTGCAGCGACCGCGGCAGCTGCCCCTCCTCCTCCCACCGCGGGACGTGCGGCGCCACCTCCTTCGCGACGACGTCGCGGGCGAGCGCGCGCAGCGCCCTCCGCTCGGGGCTCTCCCAGTCGATCACCGTGCACCTCCCGGCGCGCGGCCCGGCCCGGGCGGGCCGGCGAAGCACTGCGCGACGCCGAGCCACTCGTCCGCGGCCGCCCCCTCGGCGACGAGCGCCGTGTCGGCGCGGTGGCGGCGCTGGGTGACGAGCAGGCAGAAGTCGTGCGCGCTGCCGGTCACCCGGTCGGCGGCCTGCTCCGGCCCCCAGGTCCAGGTCGCGCCGCTCGGCGCGGTGAGCTCCACGCGCACCTCGGACGGCGGCGGCTCCAGGCCGCGCACGGCGTAGCTGAACCCGCGGGTGCGGACGCCGAGGTGGCAGACGTGGCGCAGCCGGTCGGTGGGCACGCGCTCGACCCCGGCGGCGTCGGCGACGTCCTGGCCGTGCGCCCAGTACTCCATGAGCCGCGCGGTGGCGAAGGAGACCGGGCTCATCGGGGGGCCGTACCAGGGGACCTTCGTCCCGGGGGCGAGCGCCGCGACGGCGTCGAGGCAGGCGTCGGAGCAGCGCCGCCAGTCGGCCTCGAGCTCCTGCCGGGACAGGCCGCGGCGCGCGTCGAGCTTGCGCTGCATGAAGCCGTCGATGTCGCGCACGACCTCCTCGAGGCCGGCGAGGAACTCCTCCGGCCGGGCGGCGGCGACGGCCGCCTCCTCGTCGAAGCCGGCCAGGTGGCTGACGGTGTCGCGGACGTCCCACGGCTCGGCCGGCACGGGCAGGTCGAGGTCGGTGCGGGCGACGAGCGCGCGCAGGTCCTCGTGCTCGGCGCGCAGGTCGTCGAGGACGGCCGCGAGGGACGGTCGGTCGCTCATGTGAACGGACGCTAACATCGGGCGGATGACCGCTCCCGCGCCTCGCCGCGAGCGGCTGCTGGCCGCCGCCGCGGCGCTGTTCGCCGAGCGCGGCTTCCACGACGTCGGCATCGACGACATCGGCGCCGCCGCGGGCATCAGCGGGCCCGGCGTCTACCGGCACTTCGCGAGCAAGGCGGCGCTGCTCGAGGCACTGTGCGACCGGGCCATGACCCGCATGCTCGACGGCGCCCGCCGGCTGCGCGAGGAGCACGAGGACCCGGCGTCGGCGCTCGAGGCGCTCGTCGCGCTGCACGCCGACTTCGCCGCGCGGTCGGGCCCGCTGCTCGGCGTGTGGCTGCGGGAGCAGCGGGCGCTGTCCGACGACGCCCGCCGGTCGCTGCGCCGGCGCCAGCGGGCCTACGAGCAGCTGTGGCGGGAGGCCGCGGCCCCGCTGCGGCCCGACCTCGCCGAGGGCGAGCTGGCGGTCGTCGTCGGCGCTGCGCTGACGCTGCTCAACGCCACCGCGGTGCTCGAGGCGCCGCTGCCGCCCGAGCGGGTGCGCGACCTGCTGCAGGCGGCCGCGCTGGCGGCGCTGCGCGCCTGACGGCAGGAGGCCGGGCGCCGGCGTCGAACACCTCCGGTCGACCCGTCCCCGCACCCTGCCGAGGTCCCGCGTGCTCCGCCCCTCCCCCCGCCTGCTCGTCGCGTCCGCCTGCCTCGCGGCGCTCGGCGCCACCACGGCCGGCGCGGCCGCCGGCGTGAGCGTCGCCGGCGTCGACGTCCGGCTGGACGCGCTGCGCGCCTACGCCCACGCGCACGGGCTGCGCCCGGACATCTCCTCCCGCGTCGCCGACGAGGTGCAGGTGTCCGGCGCCACCCCGCGCGCCGAGTGCGGACCGGGCTCGAACCCCGAGACCGGGCGGCAGGGCCGCGTGCCGGCGGCCGAGTACGTCGACGGGCGTGCGCGCGAGGGCTACACGTGCAACGCCGAGCAGGTCGGCCACCTCGGCGAGAGCGGCGGCTTCCAGGTGCACCGCTACGTCGACGCCGCCGGGCGCGAGTGCGCCTTCTTCGACAGCACGCTGCTGTTCCCGGTCAAGGACGTGAAGCGGGGCGTCGTCGGCACGACGGTGCTCGACATGTCCGACCCGGCGGACCCGCGCAAGACGGCGTCGCTCGTCACCCCGGCCATGGACTCGCCGCACGAGTCGCTGCGGCTGAACGAGAGAAGGGGCCTGCTCGTCGCGGGCATGGGCTCCCCGGCCACGCACGTCGGCTTCGTCGACGTCTACGACGTCTCGCAGGACTGCACGCAGCCGGTGCTGAAGGCCTCGCTGCCCGTCGGCGGCCTCGGGCACGAGGGCGGCTTCTCCCCCGACGGCATGACCTACTGGGTCACCACCACCGCGCGCCCCGGCATCCAGGCCATCGACCTCACGAACCCCTCGCTGCCGACGCCGTTCTGGCGCAGCGACGCGCACACCGTGCACGGCATGTCGTTCAGCGCCGACGGCAACCGCGCGTACCTCGCCGACAACGGCCGCGGCGGCCTGACGATCCTCGACGTCAGCGAGGTGCAGGCGCGCAAGCCCGGCGCCGTCGCGCGCGTGGTCAGCACGCTGCGCTGGCCCGAGGTGTCGATCCCGCAGAACAGCAACCCCGTCACCATCGACGGCAAGCCGTACGTCATCGAGTACGACGAGTACGCCAGCGGCAGCCGCGTGGGCGCCGCCCGCATCATCGACGTGTCCGACGAGACGGCGCCGAAGGTCGTGTCGCAGCTGCGCCTCGAGGTGCACCAGCCGGAGGCACGCGCCGACCAGGCCGGGGACCCGGGCGCGAACCTGCCGGTGCAGGGGTACGCCGCGCACTACTGCAACGTGCCCCGCGAGGTCGACCCGGGCATCGTCGCCTGCAGCATGATCGTCTCGGGCCTGCGGGTGTTCGACATCCGCGACCCGCACAACCCCCGCGAGGTGGCGTACTTCAACAAGCCCGTCGTCGACGCCGACAACGCGCTCGAGCGCGGCGCCTGGGCGATGTCCGCCCCGGCGTTCGTGCCGGAGCGCAAGGAGGTCTGGTACTCCGACGGCAACAGCGGCTTCTTCTCCGTGCGGCTCACCAACGGCGCGTGGCCGGACGACGAGGAGCCGACCGGCTCGTCGCGACGCCGCTAGGGCGCGACCGGGTCCTGGCCCCCGCCGCTGGTCAGGGCCCGGTCGAAGTGCGCCAGGTCGACCGCGATGAACAGCCCGGTCGCGCGGAAGGCCACGACGCCCTCCGGCGACGTGCACGCGCACGACACCCAGATCTTGCGCCCCTCGACGCGGTCGATGCGGCCGCGCACCTCGTACGGCACGCCGGTGAGCACCGGCACGAGGTAGTCGACCTCGAGGCGCCGCGTCACGCCGGGCTTGCGCACGACGTAGAGCAGGTAGCCCAGGACGTCGTCGACGACGACCGCCACCGCGCCGCCGTGGGCGATGCCGGGCGCGCCGCTGTGCCGGTCCTCGAAGACGTGCGTGGCGACGACCTCGTCGCCGTCGCGGCGCACCGTGATGCCGAAGCCCTGCTCGGCGTCCGGCCCGCAGCCGAAGCACGTCGGGTAGTGCGGCGGCAGGACGTCCGCCTCGAGGCGGTCGGCCACCGAGCGCAGGTGGCTCAGGATCTCGTCGGGCACGAGCGGCGAGCCTAGACGCCGCTACACGCCGAGCGACCGGCCGATGATCTCCTTCATGACCTCGGTGGTGCCGCCGTAGATGGTCTGCACGCGCGAGTCGATGAACGCCTTGGCCACCGGGTACTCGAGCATGTAGCCGTACCCCCCGTGCAGCTGAACGCAGGAGTCGACGACCTTCTTCTGCAGCTCCGTCGTCCACCACTTGGCCATCGCGGCGTCCTGCACGGTGAAGCGCCCCGCGTTGTGCTCCAGCACGGCCTTCGCGAGGTAGTGCTCGGCGATGGTGACCTCGGTCTCGAGCTCGGCGAGCACGAAGCGGTTGTGCTGGAACGAGCCGATCGGGCGGCCGAAGGCCGTGCGGCCCTTGCAGTACTCGACGGTGAGGTCGAGGACGTGCCGCGCGGCGGCGACGGCGACCACCGCGATCGACAGCCTCTCCTGCGGCAGCTTCTCCATGAGGTGGATGAAGCCACCGCCCTCGCGGCCCACGAGGTTGTCCGCCGGCACGCGGACGTCGTCGAAGAACAGCTCGGCGGTGTCCTGCGCCTTCATGCCGACCTTGTGGAGGTTGCGGCCGCGCTCGAAGCCCTTCATGCCGCGCTCGACGGCGAGGATCGAGAAGCCGTGGGCGCCCTTCTCCGGGTCGGTCCGGGCCACGACGAGCACGAGGTCGGACAGGATGCCGTTGGTGATGAAGGTCTTCGAGCCGTTCAGCACCCAGTCGGAGCCGTCGCGCCGGGCGCTCGTCTTGAGGCCCTGGAGGTCGGAGCCGGCACCCGGCTCGCTCATGGCGATGGCCGTGATCGTCTCGCCGGAGACGAACGACGGCAGCCAGCGGGCCTTCTGCTCGTCGGTGGTGAGGTCGAGCAGGTACGGCGCCACGACGTCGTTGTGCAGGGTGAAGCCGACGCCGCTGGCGCCGGCCCGCGTGAGCTCCTCGCTCACCACGCAGTTGTAGCGGAAGTCCTTCGTGCCGCCGCCGCCGTACTGCTCCGGCACGTCCGTGCCGAGCAGGCCCTGCTTGCCGGCCTCCACCCACACCGACCGGTCGACGACGCCAGCCTCCTCCCACGCGTCGTGGAAGGGGACGACCTGCTTGTCGACGAACGCCCGGACGGCGTCGCGGAAGGCGTCGTGCTCGGGCTCGTAGAGGTCGCGCTGCATGGGCGGGATGCTAACGCTCGTTCACATCCGGGTCTACGCTCCGACCGACCCCGAGGAGGACCCCGTGCCGGTGCTGGCCGACACGCTCGACCGCCGCGACCCCGACGCCGTGGCGCGCCGGCGCGCCAACCGCGAGGCGGTGCTCGAGCGCCTCGCCGAGGTGGAGGAGCAGCTCGACCTCGCCCGCGCCGGCGGCGGGCAGAAGCACGTCGACCGCCACCACGGTCGCGGCAAGCTGCTCCCCCGTGAGCGCATCGAGCTGCTCGTCGACCGCGACAGCCCGTTCCTCGAGCTGTCGCCGCTCGCCGCCTACGGCACCACGTTCCCGGTGGGGGCGAGCGTCGTCACCGGCATCGGGGTGGTCGAGGGCGTCGAGTGCATGATCGTCGCCAACGACCCGACCGTGCGCGGCGGCGCCACCAACCCCGTCACCGCGAAGAAGGTCGGCCGCGCGATGGACGTCGCGCGGGAGAACCGGCTGCCGCTGGTCAACCTCGTCGAGTCGGGCGGCGCCGACCTGCCGACGCAGGCGGAGATCTTCATCCCCGGCGGGCGCATGTTCCAGCAGCTGACGCAGTTCAGCGCGGCCCG
The DNA here is from genome assembly GCA_035553635.1 of Mycobacteriales bacterium. Classification (GTDB taxonomy): domain Bacteria; phylum Actinomycetota; class Actinomycetes; order Mycobacteriales; family SCTD01; genus DATLGD01. The sequence goes on along the minus strand of DATMKB010000166.1, from coordinate 931 downwards.
CATCCCCACCGTGGCGCTCGTCTTCGGCAACTCCACGGCCGGCGGCGCCTACGTGCCCGGCATGTGCGACCACGTCGTGATGGTCAAGCAGCGGGCGAAGGTCTTCCTCGGCGGACCGCCGCTGGTGAAGATGGCCACCGGCGAGGAGAGCGACGACGAGTCGCTCGGCGGCGCCGAGATGCACGCGCGCACCTCCGGCCTCGCCGACCACCTCGCGGAGGACGAGCTCGACTGCCTGCGCATCGGCCGCCAGGTGGTGCGCCGGCTCGGCCACCGGCGCCTCGGCCCGGGCCCGAGCGAGCCGGCCGACCCGCCGCTGCACGACGAGGACGAGCTGCTCGACGTCGTCAGCAGCGACCTGCGCGTGCCCTTCGACCCGCGGGACGTCCTCGCGCGCGTGCTCGACGGCTCGCGCTTCGACGAGTTCAAGCCGCTGTACGGCACGTCGCTCGTCACCGGCTTCGGCAGCCTGCACGGCTACCCGGTCGGCGTGCTCGCGAACGCCCGCGGCGTGCTGTTCGCGGAGGAGTCGCAGAAGGCCGCGCAGTTCATCCAGCTCGCGAACTCCGCCGGCACGCCGCTGGTCTTCCTGCAGAACACCACCGGCTACATGGTCGGCAAGGAGTACGAGCAGCGCGGCATCATCAAGGCCGGCGCACAGATGATCAACGCGGTGTCCAACTCGCGGGTGCCGCACCTGACGGTGGTGATGGGCGCGTCCTACGGAGCCGGCCACTACGGCATGTGCGGCCGCGCGTACGGGCCCCGGTTCCTGTTCTCCTGGCCGGGCGCGAAGTCGGCCGTGATGGGTCCGGCGCAGCTGGCCGGCGTGCTGTCGATCGTCTCGCGGCAGTCGGCCGAGGCGCGCGGCCTGCCCTTCGACGAGGAGGCCGACGCGCAGATGCGCGAGCTGGTGGAGGCGCAGATCGAG
>DATMKB010000165.1:0-2185 GCA_035553635.1 Mycobacteriales bacterium | reverse complement strand
CTGCTCGTGCTCGTCGTCGTCGGCGCCGTCGGGTACGCGAGCGGCCGCGACTTCGGCTCGGTGCAGCGGGAGCGCACCGAGCTCGAGGCGCTCGTCGACAGCACGCCGTCGCCGGTGCCGGGCGACGCGTCCGGCCCGGGCGCCCGCATCGACCTCGGTGCGCCCGGCACCACCGTGAGCGCCTTCGACCCGCCGCCCGGCGACGGCGGCGAGAACAGCGCCGCGGTGCCCAACGCCGTCGACGGCGACCCCGGCACCGCCTGGGAGACCGAGCTCTACTCGACCTCCCGGTTCGGCGGGCTCAAGCCCGGCGTCGGGCTGCTCGTCGACCTCGGCGAGCCGCGCGCGGTCGAGCAGGTCGAGCTCGCGCTGTCGCCCGGCACCGACGTCGAGCTGCGGGTCGGCGACGAGCCGGTCCCCGACGCCGCGGCGTACGCCGTCGTCGCGGCCGAGGCCGGCACGGGGGCCGTCGCCCGGCTCGTGCCGGACGAGCCGGTCACCGCCCGCTTCGTGCTCGTGTGGTTCACCCGCCTGCCCGCCGACGGCGACGGCTTCCGCGGCAGCGTGCGCGAGATGTTCCTCGTCCGGCCGTGACGGCCCTACTGTGCGGCGCGTGACCGGCCCGGGGGACGACGCAGGCGACGCGGACGACCGCGCGCTGCTCGCCGCGCACCTCGCCGGCGACCCCGACGCGTTCGGCAGGCTCGTCGCGCGGCACCAGGACCGGCTCTACGCCGTCGCGCTGCGCACCCTCGGCGCCGGCGACCGCGAGGAGGCGGCCGACGCCCTGCAGGACGCGCTGCTGTCGGCCTACCGGCGGGCCGGCCAGTTCCGCGGCGAGGCGCGCGTCACCACCTGGCTGCACCGCGTCGTCGTCAACGCCTGCCTCGACCGCGTCCGCCGGCGCGCCGTCCGGCCGACCGTGCCGCTGCCGGAGGCCGAGCCGCCCGCCCCCGACGCGCTCGGCGCGCGCGAGACCGCGCTCGACGTCGAGGCCGCCCTGGCCGCGCTGCCGGCCGACCAGCGGGCCGCGCTCGTGCTCGTCGACCTGCACGGCCTGCCCGTCGACGAGGCGGCGCGCGTGCTCGGTGTCCCGGCGGGCACGGTGAAGAGCCGCTGCTCGCGCGGCCGGGCCCGGCTCGCCGTCTCGCTCGGCCACCTGCGGAACCGGGCGGAGCCGCCGGCCGTCCCACCCCTGTCCGACCCTTCGACGCCGCCGGGAGGAGGTGCCGCGTGAGCCACCTGGACCTCGACCGCCTCGCGGACCTGCTCGCCGGCGAGGGCACCGACGCCGACGTCGCGCACGTCGGCGACTGCGCGGGCTGCGCCGGGCGGCTCGACGAGCTCGCCGTCGCCGAGGTGGAGGTCGCGGCGTCGCTCGCCGCCCTGCCCGCCCCGGCGACGCCGCCGGGCCTGGCCGACCGGCTCGCCGCCGCGCTCGCCGCCGAGCCGCCGCTCGAGGCCGAGGCCCCCTCGCCCGTGGCGCTCGGCGACCCGGCCGGGGGCGCCCGCACCGTCACGCCCTTCCCGTCGGCCGCCCGCCGCGAGCGGTCGCGGGCGCCGTTCGCCGCCGCGGCGGCACTGCTCGTCGCGGCCGGCGCGCTCGGCGGCACCCTGCTGCTGTCGGGCGGCGGCGGGGACGACGCGTCCGAGTCCGTCGCGGCCGGGGCCGCGGACAGCGCGCTCGCCGAGGACGCCCTCGGCGTGCCGACGTCGTCGACCGGCCAGGACTACGCCGGCGACCCCTCGCTGCTCGCCGGCGCGCTGCCGGACCTGCTGCGCGGCACGGCCGCCGCCCGCGCCGGCGACCCGGGCGCCGCCGCCGTCCCTGCCCCGGACGCCTCGGCGCTCTCGGCCCAGGCCGACGACGGCACGGGCGGCGGGTCGGGCGCGGTGGCCGAGTCCCGGCCGGCCGACGACCCGCTGGCCCGCCTGCGCGACCCGGGCGAGCTCGCCGGGTGCCTGGCCCAGCTGCTGCCGCCGGGGGAGGACGTCCTGCCGCTCGCCCTCGACTACGCGGCGTACGGCGGGCAGCCGGCGCTCGTCGTCGTGCTGCCCGGCAGCGGGGCGCCGGACAAGGTCGACGTCTTCGTGGTCGGGGCGGAGTGCCGGCCGGGCGACGACCGGACCCTGTTCTTCGCCCGGCTCGACCGCCCGGCCTGACGCCCTCCCCCGGGTGATCGGG
>DATMKB010000164.1:0-3979 GCA_035553635.1 Mycobacteriales bacterium | reverse complement strand
CGTGCGCGAGGTCGCGCAGCTCTCCCCCGACGCGGGCCACGGCGGCGTCCGTGGCGCCGGCGGCCTTGAGCACCTCGCCGGCGGTCGTGCCGGCCTGGTCGGCCGTCACGGTCACGGGCGGCGGGACGTCGGGCACGAGGGGGCCTCCTGGGACGCGGACGGGCGGGGTGCCGAGACTATCGGCGCCCCGCCCGTGCGGACGTGCGTGCGCTAGGCGGCGCGCGTGACCTCGACCTTGATCGGTGCCGAGATCGCCTTGCTGACCGGGCAACCGGCCTCGGCGGCCTTGACCGCCCGGTCGAAGGCGGCGTCGTCGAGGCCGTCGGCCTCCACGGAGGCGATGAGGCGGATCTCGGTGAGGATGAAGCCGCCGTTCGCGCTGTCGGGGCCGAGGTCGACCTCCGCCCGCACCTCGATGCCGTGCGGCGTGCCGCCGGCCTGGCCGATCTCGTTGCTGAGCGACATCGCGAAGCAGGCCGAGTGGCCGGCGGCGATGAGCTCCTCGGGGCTCGTGGTCCCCTGCGGGTCGTCGGAGGCGCGCTTGGGGAAGTCGACGCTGTAGGTGCCGACCTTGCTGCTGGAGAGCTCGACCTGGCCGGAGCCGTCCTGCAGGCCGCCGTTCCAGGCGGTGCGAGCGGTGCGCGTGGGCATGTGGGGTCCTCCCGGGGTCTGGGGGTGCGGACTGTGCCCCATCGCCAAGCCCTCGCGCGCCCCAGGTGTTCCCGGCGGGCAGGTGGGTGGACGTAGCAGGACTCGAACCTGCGACCTCACGCGTGTGAAGCGTGCGCTCTAACCAGCTGAGCTATACGTCCTCGAGCGCCGGCGACACTACCGCAGCCGGCTCAGAGCCCGACGAGGTCGCGCGCCCGGTCGACGAGCTGGTACCGGGCCGCCAGCCACAGCCCGACGCCGAGGGCGACGAGGCCGCTGCCGGTGACCAGGGCCGACACCACCGGACGCCGCTTGGCGTTGTCCCAGGCCTCGCGCGCGCTCCGCTTGGCGCGCTCCAGGAGGCGGTCGGCCCAGGCGAACTCGCTGGACCAGATCCAGACGCCGAGCAGGATCGGCGGGATCGTCAGCGGACCGGGCAGCGCGGCCAGGGCCACGCCCAGCAGGACGAAGGCGAGCCCGAGCACGAAGACGGCGGCCTTGAGGAACTGCCGGCCGCCCGGCGTCCGCCGCACGCGGTCGCGCCACGCCCGCAGTGCTCCGCTCTGCGTCCCCCCGGCCACGGGGGCAGTCTCGCCCACGGACGGCTCGGCGTGCGGCACCGGGGCCCGGCGCGTCAGACGCGGCCGAGGACGAGCACGGGCTGGTCGGTGCTCGCCGGCACCGTCCTCCCGTGCTCGTGCGTGACCATGAGGGCGTCGAGCGAGTCCAGCGGGCGCTGGAGGCCCACCTCCTGCACGGACAGCTCGGCGGTCGGCACGTCGAAGGCGCCCAGGGCGACGACGTCGCCGGAGGTGGTGCGCCCCCACAGGACGTACGTCGTGTCGTCGGGGTTGGGCGCGAGCCCGTCGACGGCCAGGCGCAGCCGGTCGTCACCGCCGACGGCGACGAGCCGCACGGTGCCCTCGCCGTCCGCGAGCTGCACGGTGCGGGCGCCGGGCGTCTCGAGCGTCCGCACGACGGCGGCCAGCGACTCCGAGCGCGCCGACTCGGCGTCGAGGTCGCCCCGCAGGTCGGCACCCCACACGCCCAGGCCGACGAGGGCCGCGGTGACGGCGGCGGCGCTGGACAGCAGCCAGCTGCGGCGCACCTGCGCCACCTTCGGGGCGCGGCGCGCGCGGGCCCGCTCGAGCGGCACGACGCCGTCCGGCAGGGGGGCGGGCGGCGGCGGACCGGCCGGCGCGGTGGCGCGGCGCAGCGACTCGAGGACCGCGGCCGGCGGCTCCTCCCCCGGAAGGGCGAGGGCCAGCTCGGCGAGGGTCTGCTCGTGATCGGCGACGGCGTCGGCGCAGTCGGGACAGCTGGCCAGGTGCGCCGCGAAGCGGAGCTCCTCGTCCGGCTCGAGGGCGTGCAGGGCGTACCCGACCGCCAGCTCCTCGAAGGCGGCGTGGTCGTGCGCCGGGCGCGGGCGCGGCTCTCCGGGGGTCACGAGGCACCGTCCGCGTTCAGGCCGCTCTCGACGACGGTGGGACCGAGGCCGTCCAGGCCCTCCCGCATCCGGCGCATGCCGGCCAGCATGCGCGTCTTGACCGTGCCGAGCGGCGTGGTGGTCAGGCCGGCGATCTCGCGCTGCGTGTAGCCGCCGAAGTAGGCGAGCACGAGCGCCTCGCGCTGCGCCGGCGGGAGCCCGCGCAGCGCCTCGCGGACGCGCTCGCCGCGCAGCGTCGTCCACACCTCGTCGTCCGGGGCCGGCACCGGCGGCTCGGCGGCCTCGAGCTGCTCGACCGCGGTGCGGCGGCGGCGCAGGCCCTCCTCGCGGCGGACGCAGTCGACGGCCTTGTGGTGGGTCATGGAGAGCAGCCAGGTGGAGAAGCCCCCGCGGGAGCCGTCGAAGCGCGACGCGTCCCGCCAGAGGGCGAGGAAGACCTCCTGCACGACGTCCTGCGCCAGCTGCTCGTCGGCGACGACGCGGCGGGCCAGCGCGTAGCAGGGGCGGCCGTAGCGGGAGTAGAGCTCCTCGAGGGCCGCGGCGTCCCCGGCCACGACCGCCGTGACGAGCGCGGCGTCCGCCGCGCGGTCCCCCCGCCCGGGGCGGTCCCCGCGGTCGGGCTCGCCGGCGGCGGGCGCAGGGCCGCGGCGGGAGGCGGTCATGGTGGTCCTCACGCGTGCTGTTCGCACGCCGGCGGCGCGCGGATGGGTCGGGGTCGGGACGCGTGCGGACGGTACCCGGCCGCTGCGGGACCGGCGACGGACCCGGCTCCCCTCGTCCGTCCGGGTGAGACGGCGGACGGCGGGCGCCGGGGCGGTTCAGGCCGCGCCAGGGCGGGGACTACCGGGGGCAGTCGAAGGCTCCGCCCGGGGCCCTGCGAGAGGAGTGGCCGTGAGCCCGCGACCCACCACGGTGAGCGCAGACCTGCAGCTGCGGCTGGTCGTGCCCGGCTCGTCCGCCCTGCCCGTCCGCGCCAGCATGCGCTACGACGTCGCGGACCCGTACGCGGTCTCCGTCGCCTTCCACACCGGTCCGGCCGACGGCTCCGGCGACGTCGTGGAGTGGACCTTCGCCCGCCAGCTGCTCACCGACGGCGTCACCGGCCCGGTCGGCGAGGGCGACGTGCAGGTGTGGCCGTCCTCCAGCGCCGGCGCGCCGGTCGTCTGCCTCGCGCTGTCCTCCCCCTCCGGCAAGGCGCTGTTCGAGATCCCGCTGCCGGCGCTGGTCGACTTCCTCGGCTCCACCTACGCCGCCGTGCCGACCGGTGGCGAGAGCGCCCACGTCGACGTCGACGCCGAGCTGGCGCTGCTGCTCTGGGCCGAGCCGGAGACCTGATCGCCCGACCTGCAGCCGGGGGCCTCTGCTAGGGTTCCCGCTCGTCGCACGGGGTCCTCGGGCCCGCGGTGCGCACGCGGACGTGGCTCAGTTGGTAGAGCATCACCTTGCCAAGGTGAGGGTCGCGGGTTCGAATCCCGTCGTCCGCTCGGAGACGCCCCCGGGCGTCGCGCAGCCGGTCCGCCGGCTGTGGCCGGGTGGCCGAGTGGCTTAGGCAAGGGCCTGCAAAGCCCTGTACGCGGGTTCGATTCCCGCCCCGGCCTCGGTCCCGCACGGGCACCCTCAACTCCACACGGGCGATTGGCGCAGTCTGGTAGCGCGCTTCCTTGACACGGAAGAGGTCACAGGTTCAAGTCCTGTATCGCCCACTCCCCGCACCCCTGACCGGCCCCGTCGCAGCGCGACGGGGCCGTCGTCGTCTCCGACGACCGGGTCGCCGGACCGGCCGGGTGAACGGGGTCACAGAGATGTGACCGTCCCGTGATGAACCGTCCGGGCCATTGACAGCGAACACCCGGTGTGACAAGCCCCGCCGGCGCCCCCGCC
>DATMKB010000163.1:0-5236 GCA_035553635.1 Mycobacteriales bacterium | reverse complement strand
GCGGCATCGGGCTCGGCGAAGATCCGGCGGACGTCGAGGAGGGGGGTCGCAGCGGCGGGGGCAGGAGCGCGCGTCATCAGCAGGTGCAACGCCCGGGACGGGTGCGCGCTTCCGCCCCGTAGCGTGCGGTGCGTGGGCAGCGGGCGGCAGGTCCCGGACGACGAGCGGGCGTTCCTGCGCGCCTACGACCCCGCCGCGTTCCCGCCCTTCGGGGTCACCGTCGACGTCGTCCTGCTCACCGTGCGGCCGGAGTCCGGCTTCAGCGTCCTGCTCGTCGAGCGCGACACCCACCCGTTCCGCGGCGACCTCGCCCTGCCCGGCGGCTTCGTCCAGCCGGACGAGGACCTCGACGCCGCCGCCGCCCGCCGCCTGCGCAGCGAGCTCGACGTGCAGCCGGCCGCGCACGTGCACGTCGAGCAGCTCGGCGCGTTCGGCGCGCCCGGGCGCGACCCGCGCATGCGGGTGGTGAGCGTGGCCTACCTCGTCTTCGCGCCGGACCTGCCGCCGCCGGTGCCCGGGCGCCGGACCCGCTCGGTCGCCTGGGTGCCGGTCGACGCCGTCGAGCCGGGCCGGCTGGCCTTCGACCACGCCGAGGTGCTGGCCGCCGGGCTCGAGCGGGCGCGCAGCAAGCTCGAGTACACGCCGCTCGCGGCGGCCTTCTGCGCGGAGGAGTTCACCGTCGCCGACCTGCGCCACGTGTACGAGGCCGTCTGGGGCACCTCGCTCGACCCGCGCAACTTCCACCGCAAGGTCACCGGCACGCCGGGGTTCCTCGTGCCGGTCGGCCGGCCCGCCCCGGTGGGGCCGGGCGGCGGGCGCCCGGCCGCGCTGTTCCGGCGCGGCGCCGCGACGACGCTGCACCCGGCGATGCTCCGTCCGGCCCGGGCCTAGCGTGGGCCCCGTGATGCCGCCGGTCCTCGCCCACTACGGCGGCGTGCCCGAGGCGCTGACCGTCGGGCTCCCCGTGATCGTCTTCGCCGGCTTCATGCTCGCCGAGAAGCGGGCCCGCCGGCGCGAGCAGGAGCGGGCCGACGCCGCCGAGCAGGAGGAGCCGTGACCTTCACCTACGGCGAGTACCTGCACCTCGACGCGCTGCTCACCGCGCAGCACCCGGTCAGCCGGCCGGCGCACCACGACGAGCTGCTCTTCATCGTCCAGCACCAGACCACCGAGCTGTGGCTCAAGCTCGTCCTGCACGAGCTGCGCGCCGTCCGCGACGCCTTCGCCGCCGACGACCGCCGTCGCGCGCTCAAGGGCCTGGCGCGCGTCAAGCAGGTGCTGCACACGCTCACCGAGCAGTGGGCGGTGCTCGGGACGCTGACGCCGTCGGAGTACGTCGAGTTCCGCGGCGCGCTCGGCACGTCGTCGGGCTTCCAGTCCTGGCAGTACCGGGCGGTGGAGTACCTGCTCGGCAACAAGGACCCCCGCATGCTCGTCGTGCACGCGGCCGACCCGGCGGCCACCGCCCTGCTCGTCGAGCTGCGCGACAGCCCGAGCGTCTACGACGCCTTCCTGGGCATGCTCGCCCGCTCCGGCCACGACGTCCCGGCTGAGGTGCTCGAGCGCGACGTCGCCGAGGGGCACGGGTACACCGAGGCCCTGGTGCCGGTGTTCCGGCGCGTGTACGAGGAGCCCCGCGCGCACTGGGACGCCTACGAGGCCTGCGAGGAGCTCGTCGACCTCGAGGACGGCTTCCAGCTCTGGCGGTTCCGGCACGTGCGCACCGTCGAGCGGATCATCGGCGTCAAGCGCGGGACGGGCGGGTCGGCCGGCGTCTCCTACCTGCGGCGGGCGCTCGACCAGACCTTCTTCCCCGAGCTCTACGCCGTGCGGGCCGAGCTGGAGGACCGGTGACGGACCTGCGCCGGCGGGCGCTCGACCTTGACGCCGCCGACCCGCTGGCCGGCTGCCGCGACCTGTTCCTGCCGGGCACGGACCTGCAGGCCTACTTCGACGGCAACAGCCTGGGCCGGCCGCTCGTCGCCGCGGCCGAGCGGCTCGACGCGTTCGTGAGGGAGCAGTGGGCCGGCCGGCTCATCCGCGGCTGGACCGAGGGCTGGCTGGACTGGCCGGTCGAGGTCGGCGACCAGCTCGGGCGCGCCGCGCTCGGCGCCGGCCCGGGCCAGGTCGTCGTGGCCGATGCGACGACGGTGCTGCTCTACAAGCTCGCCCGCGCCGCCGTGGCGCTGCGGCGCCGTGACGACGACCGCCGCGACGAGGTCGTCGTCGGGCGCGACGACTTCCCCACCGACCGGTACGTCGCCGAGGGCGTCGCGGCCGAGCACGGGATGACGCTTCGCTGGGTCGACACGGACCCGGCCGCCGGCGTGACGCCCGAGCTGGTGGCGGAGGCCGTCGGCCCGCGGACCGCGCTCGTCCTGCTGTCCGGCGTCGCCTACCGCTCGGCGTGGGTCGCCGACATGGCCGCGGTCACCCGGGTGGTGCACGACGCCGGCGCCGTCGTGCTGTGGGACCTCTCGCACGCCGTCGGCGCGGTGGAGCTGGAGCTCGACGCGTGGGGCGTCGACCTGGCGGTCGGCTGCACGTACAAGTTCCTGGGCGGCGGGCCCGGCGCGCCGGCCTTCGCCTACGTGCGCCGCGACCTGCTGCCCGGCCTCCGCCAGCCCGTGCAGGGCTGGATCGGCCGCCGCGACCCGTTCCTCATGGCGCAGGGCTACGAGCCGGCGGCCGACGTCCGGCGGGTGCTGTCCGGCACCCCTCCCGTGCTGGCGATGGTGCCGCTGCGGGCCTTCCTCGACGTGCTCGAGGAGGTCGGCATGCCGGCGGTGCGCGCCAAGTCGCGGGCGCTGACGGCGTACGCCCTCGACCTCGTCGACGCCTGGCTGCCCGGCGTCGAGCTCGTCTCCCCGCGCGACCCGGACCGGCGTGGCGGGCACCTCACCCTGCGCCGCGCCGGCTTCCGCGACCTGCTCGGCCCGCTGTGGGCCGACGGCGTGCTGCCGGACTTCCGCGAGCCGGACGACCTGCGGCTCGGCCTCGCCCCGCTGTCGACGTCGTTCGTCGAGGTGCACGACGGCGTCCGGCGGCTGGCGGACCTGGTGGGCGCGCCCTCCCGCTGATCGACGGAAGGTCCGCGACACGGCCGGCTGATCGACGGAGGATCCGCGACGCCTGCCTGTCGGGGAGCCTCCGTCGATCACCCAGCCGCTAGTCGAGCTGGGCGATGAACATCCGCGAGCCGGGCGGCGCGATCTGCTGGAAGTCGGCGGCGGTGGCCTGGCCCTCCGGCGAGCCGAGGCCCGCACCGAGCGCGTCGAGGTCCTCGAACCACAGCTCGGCCGTGCGGAACCAGGTCTGCTCGCCGCCGTCGGGCGCGGCGATGACGCGCGCGCCCTCGAAGCGCTGCACGCCGGGGACCTTCGCGGCGAGCGGGACGTGGACGTCGAGGTAGTGCCGGTCCCAGGCGTCCGGGTCGTCGGGGGCGGTGTAGAGGACGATGAGCTTCACGGCCATGCGCCGGACCGTACGCGGCGGGTCAACCCCCGGCGGCCAGCAGCGCGGCCCCGACGATGCCGGCGTCGTTGCGCAGCGCGGCGACCCGGAGCTCGGGCCGCACCTCCAGCAGCGGCAACCACTTGTGGGCCTTCTTGCTCACCCCGCCGCCGAGGACGACGACGTCGGGCCACAGCAGGCCGTCGACGTGCTCGAGGTAGCGCTGCAGCCGCGCGGCCCACTCCTCCCAGGACAGGTCCTCGCGCTCACGGGCGCTGTCGGCGGCCCGCGACTCGGCGTCGGCGCCGTCGAGCTCGAGGTGCCCGAGCTCGGTGTTGGGCACCAGGTGCCCGTCCGCCACCAGGGCACTGCCGATGCCCGTGCCGAGGGTGAGCACGAGCACGACGCCGTCGACGCCCCGCGCCGCGCCGTAGCGGGCCTCGGCCAGGCCCGCGGCGTCGGCGTCGTTGACGACCACCGCCTCGCGGCCGGTGCGCTCCCGCACGAGGGCGGCGACGTCGGTGCCGACCCACGCGGGGTCGATGTTCGCCGCCGTGCGCGCCACCCCGCCGGTGACGACGGCGGGCAGCGTCAGCCCGAACCGGCCCTCCGGCGCGCCGGCGCGCTCGAGCACCTCGGCGACGACGTCGACGACGGCGTCCGGGGTCGCGGGCTGCGGCGTCGGGACGCGCACCCGCTCCGCGGCGAGCGCGCCGAGGGCGAGGTCCACCGGGGCGCCCTTGACCCCACTGCCGCCGACGTCCACCCCGAAGCCCGTGCTCATGCCCCGCAGCCTGCCCCCTACAGCATGACCGCCACCGCGACGCCGGCGAGCCAGGCTCCCGCTCCCAGGGCGGTGAGCCGGGCGTACCGGCCGCCGCTGCCCCGCCGGCCGCTCGCGCCGGGGAGCCGCAGCACGGCGCGGGTGAGCGGGCTCGTCGCCGTGGTGCGCGCGGCGGCGGTCACGGCCTCCTGCAACGGCACCGGCAGCCCGCGTCCCTCGTCGTCCCACCACAGCCGGGCCCGCCCGCCGTCGCGGTCGCGCAGCCGGACGACGACCTGCTCGCCGACCTGCGTCGGGTAGCGGCGGGCGTCGACCTCGACGAGCCGGGCGAGGTCCACCGCGGCCGGGCCCTGCACGGTGTCGGTGCGCAGCACCGTCCCCTCGACGGCGGCCGTGCGGTGCTGCAGGACCGCCCAGCCGCCCCACCGCACCGGCACCGCGAGACCCAGCGCCGCCACCGCCGCCGTCACGCCGACGGACGCCAGGAGCAGCTCGACGGCCGGGTCGGAGGCGAGCAGCGGCACCGCGGCGGCGAGCACGCCCAGGACGAGGGCGGCGTCCACGCCCCGGCGGAGGCGGTCCAGCGCTGCCCGGTCGGCGGGGTCCACGTGCGTAGGGTGCCGCGCGTGCACGCCTACGGGGTCCTGTCACCGCCCGGCGCGCCGCCGCGGGTCGTCGCCCGCCGGGCCGACGGCGTCGTCGTCGACCTGACCGCGCTGCCGGGGCTCGGCCGGGCGGACTGGTGGCGCGGCGGGACGCTGCAGCCGCTGCTCGCCGCCGGGCCGGCGGTCTGGGCCGAGGTGCACGAGGAGGTCGCCGGCCGGCTCGACGACGCCCCGGCCGCCCCGGACGGCGACCTCCCGCTGCCGTGGCAGCTCGGCGACTACGTCGACTTCTACTCCTCGCGGCACCACGCCGAGAACCTCGGGCGGATCCTGCGGCCGGGCACCGAGCCGCTGCTGCCGAACTGGCGGCACCTGCCCGTCGGCTACCACGGCC
>DATMKB010000162.1:0-2373 GCA_035553635.1 Mycobacteriales bacterium | reverse complement strand
CTTCTCCATGACGTAGAAGTCGGCGCCGAGCACGGCCGGGTCGGTGCACAGGGCCACCATCGCCGGCACCTGCGGGAAGTGCGGCGCCAGCGCGCTCTGCACCCGGTGCTCGCGCACCATGTCGTGCGCGCTGGCCGCCTTCACGCCGGCGGGCGGGCGGCGCAGCACCCACTCCCGGTCGGGCCAGCGCAGCAGGTAGGTGAGGTTCGAGGCCCCGCCGCCGTACTGCGCGACCTCGGGGAGGCCGTCGGGCACGTCATCGCGCTGGGTGCGCAGCCAGGCCTGCACCGCCTCGACGTCGAAGGCGTCCTCGTCCCGGACCGGCTGGGGCTCGCTGCTGCTCACGGGGCGCGAGTCTGCCGGACCTACCCGGCGCGGGTGCGGGCGACCTCGTCAGCGTCCGCGTCGGCCGCGTGCACGGCGTCACCCGGCACGGTCACCGACGTCAGCCGGCTCATGTCGATGCCGGCCCGCTTGGCCAGCCGGCCGTCGGGGGTCGACGACCTGCCCTCGTCCTCGTCGAGCGCGATGCGGCCGAAGATCTGCTGCAGCGTGAAGACGCGCTCCGAGCGCCCCCGGCCGACGAAGCTGACCAGCCAGTGCAGCAGCGTCGTGATGCGGTTCTTGAAGCCGATGAGGTAGACGAGGTGCACCGCCAGCCACATGAGCCAGGCGAGGAAGCCCGACAGCCGCAGCTTGCCGACGGAGGCCACCGCGGAGAACCGCGAGATGGTGGCCATGGAGCCCTTGTCGAAGTAGCTGAAGGGCTTGGCGTCGCGGGCCTTGCCGGCGGCGTCGCGCTTGATCTGCTTCGCCGCGTACTTGCCGCCCTGGATCGCCACCTGGGCGACGCCGGGCAGCGGCCGCCCGCTCATGTCGCCGACGACGAAGACCTCGGGGTGGCCGGGGAGGGTGAGGTCGTCGCCGACCTGGACGCGGCCCGCGCGGTCGAGCTCGGCGCCGCTCTGCCGGGCGAGCAGCGCCCCCAGCGGGCTGGCCGACACCCCCGCGCCCCAGATCTTCACGATCGCCGGGATGTAGGTGCGCACGCCGTCGGCGTCCTCGACCTCGACGCCGGTCGCGTCCACGTCGACGACCTTCTGGCCGAGCCGCACCTCGACGCCGATGCGGCGCAGCTGGTCGTAGGCCTTGGTCGACAGCGGCTCGCCGAACGCGCCGAGCACCTTGGGCGCGGCGTCGAGCAGGATCACCCGCGCGGTGCGCGAGTTGATGTGGCGGAAGTTGCCCGACAGCGCGCGGCGCGACAGCTCGACGATCTGCCCGGCCATCTCGACGCCGGTCGGCCCGGCGCCCACGACGATGAAGGTCAGCCAGGCGTCGACGGCCTGGGGGTCGGTCTCGAGCTCGGCCATCTCGAACGCGCCGAAGATGCGGCCGCGCAGCTCGAGCGCGTCGTCGATCGACTTCATGCCGGGCGCGTAGCGGGCGAAGTGGTCGTTGCCGAAGTACGACTGGCCCGCGCCGGCGGCGACGACGAGCGAGTCGTAGGGCGTGACGGTCTCGTTGCCCAGCACCACCGAGGTGACCGTGCGCTGCGCCAGGTCGATGTCGGTGACCTCGCCGAGCACGGGGTGCACGTTCTCCTGGCGGCGCAGGACCTCCCGCGTCGACGGGGCGATCTCGCCGGGCGACAGGATGCCGGTGGCCACCTGGTAGAGCAGCGGCTGGAACAGGTGCGTGGGCGTGCGGTCGACGAGCGTGATGTCGACGTCGGCGCGCTTGAGGGCCTTGGTGCAGAACAGGCCGCCGAAGCCGGACCCGACCACGACCACCCGGTGGCGGTCCGTGCGGTGCTCGTCGTGCATGCGTCCTCCCGGCGTGCGGCGTCCCGGGGCTCAGCGTGCCCGGTCCCCGCGGAGGGGAACACCCCCGGCACCGGTGATCGTCCGTGCCGGGGGTGAGCCGTGCGTCACGCCCCGCGGGGCCGGGCGGCGCTCAGCCGAGCGGGACGCGGTCGCGCTCAGGGGCGCGCCGCCAGACCGGCTCGAGCTCGGCCTCCTCCTGCGGCGTCGCCGTGCGGAACGGCGGCGCCGTCGGGGCGCTCAGCGCCTGCCGGCCCTGGCCGCGGGTGGCCCGCAGGCTGGCGACGACCGAGACGGTGAGGATCGTCGTGATGACGGCCAGCGAGATCGTCGTCGGCACGTAGAGGACGTCGACCTTGAGCAGCATCTTCACGCCCACCCACATGAGGACGAACGCGAGGCCCAGCTTGAGGTGGACGAAGCGGTGCATGAGGTCGGCGAGCAGGAAGTACATCGCCCGCAGGCCGAGCAGCGCGAACGCGTTGGCGGTGAAGACGAGGAACGGCTCCTCGGTGACCGCGAAGATCGCGGGGATGGAGTCGACGGCGAA
>DATMKB010000161.1:0-22077 GCA_035553635.1 Mycobacteriales bacterium | reverse complement strand
AGGTAGGGCGCCTGGGTCATCGACTCCATGCCGCCCGCCACGACGACGTCGAACTCGCCGGCGCGGATGAGCTGGTCGGCCATGGCGATGGCGTTGAGGCCCGACAGGCAGACCTTGTTGATGGTGAGCGCCGGCACGCCCATCGGGATGCCGCCCTTGACCGCGGCCTGGCGAGCGGTGATCTGGCCCTGGCCGGCCTGCAGCACCTGGCCCATGATCACGTAGTCGACGTCGCTGCCGGAGATGCCGGCCCGCTCGAGCGCGGCCTTGATGGCGACGCCGCCGAGGTCCTGCGCGGTGAGCGAGGCGAGACCGCCCGCGAGCTTGCCGATCGGGGTGCGTGCCCCTCCGACGATGACGGTGCGGTTCGCGCTCACAGGTGCCTCCAGGCGGGTGATCGTGGTGTTGCGAGGATAGGCACCGCGCGTCCACCACCGAACAGGAGACTCCCCACATGGGCACCGGCCGGATCACCGCCATCGACCACGTCGGCATCGCCGTCGCCGACCTCGACGCCGCGATCGAGCTGTACGAGAAGGCCTACGGCATGACCTGCGTGCACACCGAGGTCAACGAGGAGCAGGGCGTGCGCGAGGCGATGATGGCCGTCGGCGACTCCGGCTCGTACGTGCAGCTGCTCGCCCCGCTGTCGCCGGACACCACCATCGGCAGGTTCCTCGACAAGAGCGGCCCCGGCATCCAGCAGATGGCCTACCGCACCGACGACGTCGAGGCGCTCGGCGAGCACCTCAAGGCCCAGGGGATGCGCCTGCTGTACGACGCGCCCAAGACCGGGACGGCCGGCTCGAAGGTGAACTTCGTGCACCCCAAGAGCGCCGGCGGGGTGCTCGTGGAGCTCGTCGAGCCGGGTCCGGAGGGGATGGGGCACTGAGGGCCCGAGGCCCCTCAGTAGTCTCCGCCCAGCCCGCCCCCAGGACGAGAGGCCCCTCCTGTGCACGAGATCCGCGACGCGATCGTCTCCGGCAACACCGACGCCCTCGCGAGCGTGAAGGTCCCCGAGAGCTACCGCGGCGTCGTCGTCCGCAGGACGAGGTCGGCATGTTCGAGGGTCTGGCGACCCGCGACAAGGACCCCCGCAAGAGCCTGCACGTCGACGAGGTGGCCACGCCCGAGCTCGGCCCGGGCGAGGCGATCGTCGCCGTCATGGCGTCGTCGGTGAACTTCAACACCGTCTGGACGTCGATCTTCGAGCCCGTCTCGACGTTCGGCTTCCTCGAGCGCTACGGCAAGCTCAACGACCTGTCCAAGCGGCACGACCTGCCGTACCACGTGGTCGGCTCCGACCTGTCCGGCGTCGTGCTGGCCGTCGGCCCCGGCGTCTCGAAGTGGAAGGCCGGCGACAAGGTCGTCGCGCACTGCCTGTCGGTCGAGCTCGAGGACCCGCAGGGCCACGACGACACGATGATGGACCCCCAGCAGCGCATCTGGGGCTTCGAGACCAACTTCGGCGGCCTGGCCGAGCTGGCGCTCGTCAAGGCCAACCAGCTCATGCCCAAGCCGGCCCACCTCACCTGGGAGGAGGCCGCCGTGCCCGGGCTGGTCAACTCCACTGCCTACCGCCAGCTCGTGAGCAAGAACGCCGGGCAGATGAAGCAGGGCGACAACGTCCTCATCTGGGGCGCCTCCGGCGGCCTGGGCTCCTACGCCACCCAGTACGTCCTCAACGGCGGCGGCACGCCGATCTGCGTCGTCAGCTCGCCGGAGAAGGCCGAGATCTGCTACCGCATGGGCGCCGAGCACGTCATCGACCGCAACGCCGAGGGCTACCGGTTCTGGAAGGACGAGCGCACCCAGGACCCGAAGGAGTGGCAGCGCTTCGGCAAGCAGATCCGCTCCATGACGGGCGGCGAGGACATCGACATCGTCTTCGAGCACCCGGGCCGCGAGACCTTCGGCGCCTCGGTGTACGTGACGCGCAAGGGCGGCGTCATCACCACCTGCGCGTCCACCAGCGGCTACATGCACGAGTACGACAACCGCTACCTCTGGATGAACCTCAAGCGGATCGTCTCCTCGCACTTCGCGAACTACCGGGAGTCGTGGGAGGCCAACCGCCTCATCGCCAAGGGCAAGATCCACCCGACGCTGTCGAAGACGTACTCCCTCGAGGAGACCGGCCAGGCGGCGTACGACGTCCACAAGAACGTGCACCAGGGCAAGATCGGTGTGCTGTGCCTCTCGCCGGAGGAGGGCCTGGGCGTCGAGCCGGAGGCCGCCGAGTTCCGCGCGAAGCACGAGGACGCGATCAACCGCTTCCGCAACGTCTGACCGCTGCCGCCGACGCGCCTCCCCGCACGGGGAGGCGCGCGGTGGTACGACAGCGCCATGACGACGGTGAGCGAGACTGAGGCCATGACCTCCGGCGACCAGGACGACGACCTCGTGCCGCTCTCGGACCAGGACGACCCCCGCGACGCCGGGTCCGGCGGCTTCCGCCACAAGCCCTGGGGCTACGACCCGCGCCAGGTCGAGCAGTACCTCGACCAGGTCGAGGCCGCCCTCAACGACGCCGACGACCGGCACGCCGAGGACGGCCGACGCATCGCCGCGCTCGAGCAGCAGGTCGCCGAGCTCGGCGAGCGGCTGGCCGACACCGAGCGCCGCGCGGCCGGTGCGCCCGAGCCGGCGTCGCTCGTCGGCGAGCGCCTCACCCGCATGCTCGCGCTGGCGGAGGAGGAGGCCGCAGCGATCCGCGGCGGCGCCCGCGCCGAGGCCGAGGCGCTGCTCACGGCCGCCCGCGAGCAGGCCGCCGTCGAGACCGCGGAGCGCACCCGCGCCCTCGAGAAGCGCGAGCGCGAGGTCGAGACCAACCGCCGCGAGGCCGAGCACGCGCGCCTCGAGGCGCAGAAGGACGCCGAGCAGGTCCGCACCCGCGCGGCGCGCGAGGCCGAGCGCGAGCTCGAGCAGGCGCGCGCCCGGGCCGAGACGATGCTCGTCGCCGCCGAGCGCGACGCGCAGAAGGCCGTCGAGACGGCCCGCGACGACGTCCGGCTGCTGCACGAGACCGCGCAGCGCGACGCCGCCGCGGCCCGGGCCGACGCGCAGCGCGAGGTGGCGGAGCTCTCCCGCCAGCGCGACACGCTCTTGCAGCAGCTGGCCGCGCTGCGCGACGCCATCGCCGCCGCCGTGGGCCCGCTGGGCGGCCTGCCCGGCCGCGACGGCGCCTGACCCGGCGACGGCACGGGTAGGGGCGCGGCCGTGAGCGAGCCCGTCCCCGACCCGGCCCGCACCGCCGTCGATGCCGAGGCGCCCGGCCGGCCCGGCGAGCGCACGCTGCCGGAGCACTCCCTGCGCCGCGAGGCGCTGCTGGGCCGCGCCTTCTCCCGGCTGGCCACCTTCTCGCTCCGCCTGCTCGTCATCGCCGCCGCCGTGGTGCTGGTCGGCTACGCCGTCGGCCGGCTCTGGGTCATCGTCCTGCCGGTGCTCCTCGGGCTGCTGCTGGCCACGGTCTTCTGGCCGCCTGTGCGGGTGCTGCGCCGCCGCGGCGTGCGGCCGGCGCTCGCGGCCGGCGGCACGCTCGTCATCGGCGTCCTGCTCCTGCTCGCGCTCGTCACGGCGCTCGCGCCGCAGGTCACCGGGCAGGCCGAGGAGATCGCCGACCAGGTGGTCGCCGGCCTCGACGACCTGCAGGACCTCGTCACCGGTCCCCCGCTGAACCTCGGCGAGGAGGCGATCGGCGGTGCGATCGACAACGTCATCACCGAGCTGCAGGCCAACGCGCGGCAGATCGCCGGGCGGGTCATCAGCGGCGCGGTCGCCGCGGGGTCGCTGCTGCTCACCGCCCTGCTCGCCGTCGTCCTGTGCTTCTTCTTCCTCAAGGACGGACCGCGCTTCCTGCCGTGGCTCGGCGGGCTCGTCGGACCCCGCGCCGCACCGCACGTCGAGGCCGTCGGCCAGCGCGCCTGGACCACGCTGTCCGGCTTCATCAAGGCGCAGGCCGCGGTGGGCCTCGTCGACGCCGTCGCGATCGGGGTCGGGCTCGCGCTGCTCGGGGTGCCGCTGGCGCTGCCGCTCGCGGTGCTCATCTTCTTCGGCGCCTTCATCCCGATCATCGGTGCGGTGGTCACCGGCGCGCTGGCCGCGCTCGTCGCCCTCGTCACCAACGGGCCCACCAGCGCCCTGGTCGTCGTCGGGCTCGTGCTGCTCGTGCAGCAGCTCGAGGGCAACGTCCTGCAGCCGATCCTCGTGGGGCGCACGCTGCAGCTGCACCCGGCCGTGGTGATCCTCGCGGTGACGGCCGGCGGCACGCTCGCCGGCATCACCGGGGCCTTCCTCGCGGTGCCGGTGGTGGCCGTGGCCGCCGTGGCGGTGCGCTACGGGCGGCAGCAGCTGGCCGAGCTGGAGCCCGGCCCCGGCACGCCGCCCGCGGCCGCCGGCACGCCCAGCGGCCCGCCGGACGCGCCCGAGACGGCCTAGCTCGCGGTCTGGCCGCCGTCGACGACGATCGCCTGACCGGTCAGGTAGGACGACGCGCGGCTGGCGAGGAACACCGTCGGTCCCACCATCTCGTCGGCCTCGGCCCAGCGCTTGAGCGCCGTCGGCTCGACCATCATCCGGGCCAGGCCCTCGTCGCCCCAGAGGTCCTTGTTCAGATCGGTCTTCGTCCACCCGGGGCACAGCGCGTTGACGCGCACGCCCTGCGGCCCCCACTCGAGCGCGAGCGACTTGGTGAGGCTGATGACGGCGGCCTTGCTGGCGCCGTACGCGGCGAGCGTCGGCGTGCCCGTGAGCCCCGCGACCGAGGCGACGTTGACGACGCTGCCGGTGCCCCGCTCGAGCATGTGCCGGCCGACCGCCTGGGTGAGGTGGACGATCGAGTCGACGTTGAGGCGCATCGTCTTCTCCCAGCCGGAGAAGCGCAGGTCGGTGAACGGCCCCATGTACGACGAGCCGCCCGCGTTGTTGACGAGCACGTCCACCTGGCCGAGGCCCGCCACGGCGTCGTCGGCGAGGCGCCGCAGCGCCTCCGGGTCGGTGACGTCGCACGGCAGCACGACGGCCGTGCGCCCGAGGGCCTCGACCTGCGCGGCGACCTCGCGCAGCTGCTCCTCGCTGCGGGCCGACAGCGCGACGTCCGCGCCCGCAGCGGCGAGCCCGACGGCGACCGCCCGGCCGATGCCCCGGCTCGCGCCGGTGACGAGCGCGGTGGTGCCGGCGAGGTCGAACAGGGTCATGCAGGACCGTCCTTCGGGTGTCGTGGCCGTCGCTCTCGACGAGGTCGTCGAGCTCGCAGCGACCCTACGTGCGGCCGGGACGCCGTCCGCCGGGCCCCGACCGGAGACCACCACGCGCCTGCCGCCGCACGCGCCGGCCTGCCGGACTCGTCGCCGGCTCGCTCAGCCGTAGCGCGGCGCGTCCCGCGACCGCTGCACCCTCGTGCCGCGCCGCCCGCGGGCGCCCCAGCACGGCGTGTGCCAGTGCCGCCGGTCGTCCTCCCGGCCCTCCGGCCAGACGACGACGTGCGGCTGCGCAGCCGGCAGCTCCTGGTCGCAGCCCGGGCAGCGGTAGGTGCGGCCGGTGGTCGACCCCGTCAGGGGCCGCACCACCCAGCCGTCCTCGACCCGCTGCCCCGGCGAGACGCGCGGCGGCGCGTCGTCGCCGCGCTTGCGGGCCTCGAGCGCCGCGGCCTCGCGGGCCTTGCGCCGCGACCCGCGCGCCACGGCTACTTCGCGTAGTCGCGGAAGCCGCGGCCGGTCTTGCGGCCGAGGTAGCCCGCGCGCACGAGCTGCTCGAGCATCGGCGCCGGCGAGTCGCCCGGCTCGCGGAACTCGTCGTAGAGCGTCCGCTGGATGGCGAGCGTCACGTCGAGGCCGACGACGTCCATGAGGGCGAACGGGCCCATCGGGTGGCCGCAGCCCTTGGTCATCGCGACGTCGATGTCGTCGATGGTCGCGTAGTGCGCCTCGAGCATCTTGACGGCGTCGTTGAGGTAGGGGAACAGCAGCGCGTTGACGATGAAGCCGGCGCGGTCGCCGCAGAGCACCGCGTGCTTCTTCGTGCGGGCGCAGACGTCGAGCACGGTGGCGACGACGTCGGCGGCGGTGGTGACGGTGGGCACCACCTCGACGAGCTTCATGACGGTGGCCGGGTTGAACCAGTGCATACCCACGACGTCCTGCGGGCGGGACGTGGCGGTGGCGCACTCGATGACCGGCAGCGAGGACGTCGTCGTGGCGAGCACGGCGCCCGGCTTCATGACGTCGTCGAGCGCGGCGAAGAGCTCCTTCTTGACCGCGAGGTCCTCGACGACCGCCTCGATGACGAGGTCGCAGTCGGCGAGGTCGTCCAGCGCCGTGGTGCCGGTGATGCGGCCGAGCGTCGCGGCGCGGTCCTCCTCCGACAGCTTGCCGCGCTGCACCGCCTTGCCCAGCGAGCCCTCGACCTTCTTCTGCACCCCGGCGACCTTCTCGTCGCTGCGGGCGCGGAAGACGACGTCGTAGCCGCTCTTGGCGCAGACCTCGACGATGCCGCTGGCCATCGTCCCGGTGCCGATGACGCCGATCTTCTGCACGGTGCGGGGCGCCGCGTCGACCTTGCCGCCGGACGGCGTCTGCGCGTCGGCGACGACCTCGGGCGAGTCGGGCGAGGCGTAGGTGTAGAAGCCGCGGCCGGTCTTGCGGCCGAGCAGCCCGGCCGTGACGTACTGCTTGAGGATCGGCGCGGGCGCGTGCCGGTGGTCGCGCGACTGCGCGTACATCGTCTCGAGGATCTCGTAGGCGGAGTCGAGGCCGATGAGGTCGAGCAGCGCCAGCGGGCCCATCGGGTGGCCGGTGCCGAAGCGCATCGCGGCGTCGATGTCCTCGCGCGACGCGTACTTCGACTCGTACATGCGCACGGCGTTGTTGAGGTAGCCGAACAGCAGGGCGTTGGCGATGAAGCCCGCGCGGTCGCCGGCGGTGGCGGCGGTCTTGCCGACGGTGTCGACCAGGCCCTGCACGTCCTCGACGACGGCCGGGTCGGTGACCACCGTCTGCACCACCTCGACCAGGCCCATGACCGGTGCCGGGTTGAACCAGTGCAGCCCGACGACGCGCGACGGGCGCGACGTGCCGGTGGCGAGCTCGGTGACCGACAGGGCCGAGGTGTTCGTGGCGAGGACGGCGTCCTCGGGCAGGAGCCGGTCGAGCTCGGCGAACAGCGCCTGCTTGAGGTCCATGCGCTCGGGCACGGCCTCGAGGACGAGCTCGCAGTCCTTCACGGCGGAGAGGTCGGTGCCGGTCTCGATGCGCCCGACGAGCGCGGCGGCGTCGTCCTCCGACAGCTTGCCCTTGGCGACGGCCCGCGAGGTGCTGGCGCTCAGGTGCTGGCGGGCCCGCTCGACGCCGGCCTCGTCGGCCTCGACGCCGACCACCGAGATGCCGCTGCGGGCCAGCACCTCCGCGATGCCGGCACCCATGGTGCCCAGGCCGATGACCCCCACCTTGCGGAACTCGCGCGCCACGACGTCCTCCGAGACAGGCACCTCCGGACGGGGAGGTGCGTTCGGGCCGCAGTCTCGCAGTCGGCTGGTTACCCTCCGGTAGGGGGGTGGGGAGATGGACGAGCCGCAGGTCGGCGCGGTGGAGGACGCCCTGCGGGCGCGGGCGTCGTCGTCGGACGACCTCGCGCGGGCGCTGGTCGAGCTCTCGGCCGTGCTCGTCGACGAGGAGCCGCTGCCCGACGTCCTCCAGCGCGTCGCCGACCTCGCCGTGGCGGTGGTGCCCGGGTGCGACGGCGCCGGCGTCACGCTCGTGGAGGACGGCCGCGCCTCGACCGCCGCGCACACCGACGACGTCGTGCTCGCCGTCGACCAGCAGCAGTACGACGCCGGCGACGGCCCCTGCCTGGCCGCCGTGCGCGAGCGCGCCGTGCACTCCGTGGCGCTCGACGAGGCCGAGCAGCGGTGGCCGGACTTCGCCGCGCGGGCCCGCGCCCTCGGGGTGCGGTCGTTCCTCGCCGCGCCGCTGGTGGCCGGCGGGCGCGCCGTCGGCTCGCTCAACCTCTACAGCCGCTCCCCCGACGGCTTCGACGCGCTCGACGACGTGCTCGTCGCGATGTTCTGCGGGCAGGCGTCCGTCGCCCTCGCGAACGCCCGCCTCTACGCCCGGGCCCTCGACCTCAACGCGCAGCTGTCGTCGGCGCTGGAGACCCGGGCGGTCATCGAGCGGGCCAAGGGGGTGCTCATGGCCCAGCAGGGGGTCGACGAGGACGCCGCCTTCGCGCAGCTGCGGGCCTGGTCGCAGAGCCGCAACACCAAGCTGCGCGACGTCGCTGCCGAGGTCGTGGCCGGGGCCTGCGGCGTGCGCGGAGCGACCGCCTGAACGGCGTCGGGTCTGGCACACTGCTCGACGGTTGAGACCTCCAGCCGCCCGCTCCTGCCCCGCCCGTCCGCCCGGACGGCCTGAGGGGGGAGCCGAGAGGTCTCGTGGCTGCTGGTCCCCTGCTGCGGATGCAGGTGCGCCGGGACGGTGCGACCGCCGTGCTGCGCCTGGCCGGCGAGGCCGACGTCGCCACCGCGTCCCGGCTCGAGGTGCGGCTGAACGACGTCGTGCGCGACCGGGCCGTCCGCCGCGTCGTGGTCGAGGCCTCCGAGCTGGGCTTCCTCGACCTCGCCGGCCTCGACGTCCTGCTGAGGTCGGCGGACGAGCTGCGCCGCCGCGGCGGTGAGCTCGTGCTGCGCGCCCCCACCCGGCGGGTGCAGCGCCTGCTGCAGGTGCTGTCCGCCCCGCTGCCCGTCGAGGACTAGAAGAGCGTCGGCGCGCTGCTCTCCATGCCGCGCAGCTCGTCGTAGTCGACCTGGAGGCAGGTGATGCCGCGGTCGGCCGCGAGCACCTTGGCCTGGGGCTTGAAGCTCTGGGCGGCCAGGACGCCGCGCACGCCCTCGCCGAGGACGGTCGAGACCCGCTGCAGGTACCGGGTGAGCTGCTCGACGCCGTCGATCTCGGCGTGCCGCTTGACCTCGACGAGCACGTGGCCGCCGTCGGCGTCGCGGCACAGCAGGTCGACGGGGCCGATGTCGGTGGCGTACTCGCGCTGCACGAGCGAGAAGCCCGGGCCGAGCACCTCGCACCGGCCCGCCAGCAGCTCCTGCAGGTGCTTCTCGACGCCGTCCTTGACGAGCCCCGGGTCGGTGCCGAGCTCGTGCGAGGTGTCGGAGTGCACCTCCACGACGCTGATGACGAGGGACTCCCCGCCCTTGTTCGTCACCGTCCAGGTGCCGTCCTCGACGCGCATGGTGCAGGGCGGCGTCATCCACATGAGCGGCTTGTAGCCGCCGGTGTCGGAGTGCACGAGCACGGAGCCGTCGGCCTTGACCACGAGCAGCCGGGTGGCCAGCGGCAGGTGGGCCGTCAGCCGGCCGACGTAGTCCACGGAGCAGTCGGCGAGGACGAGGCGCACGGGAGGCAGCCTAGGCGGGCCCGCAGGTGACGGTCCGGTGACGACGAGCGTCCGCGGGGTCCGCCCGGGGCAGGACCTCCCGCAGCCCCCACCCCCCGAGAGGAGCCCACGGTGTACATCGGACTCGGCACGCTCGTCCTGCTGATCATCCTCGCCATCATCATCTTCTGAGCACCTGCGCGGCCCGCTCCGCCCCCTCGGGCGGGGCGGGCGCGTAGCACTCCTGCTCGACGGCCTCGAGCGCCGCGCGGACGTCGTCCGGCGGTGCGAGGCGGGCCCGCTGCTCGGCGAGGGACTCCCCCGGCCGCCGGCGCGCCGGTCCGAGCGCGGCGTCCCACGGCAGGTAGGCGCGCAGCGCCGGACCGACCCCGGCGACGGCCGGCTCCCGCGCCGCGACCCGGTCGCGACGCGGTCGACGGCGCAGCCGCACCGCGAGGGCCGCGGCGGCGGCGAGCCCGACGAGCAGCGCGGCGAGCGGGGCGCGGCCGCCCGCGAGGTCCTCGACCCGCCGCAGCGACCGGGCGAGCGCGGTCGCCACCCGGTCGCGCACCGACGCCCCGGCGACGGCGACCTCCGCCGCGGGCGTCGGGTCGCTCGCCACCCAGCCGACGCCGGGGTAGTGCACCTCCGTCCAGGCGTGCAGGTGGCGGGCCTGGTACTGCCGCTTGGTGCCCTGGTCGATGCCGTAGCCCAGCCCGCTGGCCACCCGTGCCGGGATGCCCAACGAGCGCAGCAGCACCGCGTGCGCGGCGGCGAACTGCTGGCAGTACCCGGTGCGGTCGACGAGCAGGAACCGCTCGACGGCGTCCTCGCCGGGGCCGGGCACCGGCGGGTCGAGCCGGTAGGTGGCGTTCTCCTCCAGCCAGCGCTCGAGGGCGACGACGGCGTCGTACCGGGTGGCCGCACCGGCCGTGACCTCGCGCGCGAGCGCCGCGACCCGCGGCGACAGGGTGCCGGGCAGCGCCGTCCAGCGCGGGTCGGCCGGGTCCTGCCCCGTGGCCGCGCGCAGGCGGCCGGGGTCGGCGGCGGGCAGCTGGCTGACCACCTCGTACGCCCGCACCGGGCGGGCCAGCTGCACCAGGCCGTGCGGTCCGAGGAACGCCGGGGGCAGCCGGCCCGGGCCGAGCTCCCGCACCTCGCCCGGGGCCCAGACCGTGCCGTCGTGGTCGGCGGTCACGGCGGTGTCGCGCCGCACCGGTCCGTCGACGTCGGCAGGCAGGGCGTAGGGCGGGCCGGGCAGCGCGGTGCCGTCGAGGTCGCCGACCGACCAGCTACGGCCGTCGTAGTCGGCGTAGACGCGGGCCCGCCACAGCCGCGGCGAGTCGCTCGGCACCTCGAGCACCGGGGCGCTGCTCGGCGTGCCGATGCGCTGGCCGAGGTCGAGCACCGGCGAGCTGAAGCCGCCGCGGGCCGAGCGGGCCTGCGTGGCCTCCCCCGGCGCCCGGTCGGCGCCGCCGAGCGGCGCCGCGACCGGCGCCCCGGGATCGGGCAGGAGGAGCGCGGCGGCCAGCGCCAGCACGACGGCGAGCGCCACCGCGGGCAGCAGCGGCAGCCGGCGCGGCGCCCCGGGCGCCCGCACGACGTCGCCGTCGGCCAGGCGCAGCCGCGGCAGGCGCAGGAGGGCCACGAGCAGCGCCACCCAGCCGAGCAGCAGCGGCGGGGCGACGAGCAGGTCGCGGCTCCAGGCGGCCGAGGCGACGAGCAGGGCCCCGCCGCACAGCAGCCCCGAGCGCAGCTCGCGCGGCGTCAGCCAGCGCAGGGCGGAGGCCCCCGCGACGCCGGCCAGCAGCGGCACGAGCACCGGGCCGGCGGCGAGCGCGCCGCCCGACAGCAGGACGGTGGCGAGCACCAGCACGAGGGCCACGACGCTGGACGCCGTCCGCAGCGCGGCGTGCCGCGCCGGCGCGGCTGTGGCCGCGAGGCCGGTGGCGGCGACCGCCAGCAGGGCCGAGCCGAGCGCGAGCGGCAGGGGCAGCACGCCCGCCGCTCCGGCCGCGAGCTGGCCGCACAGCACCACCGCGAGCACCGCCCACCGCGCCTCAGCCACCGAGCACCACCAGCGGCACCCGGGCGGCGTCCGCGGCGCGGCGGAGCCGCACCCGGTCTGCGACGGCGTCGACGGGGACGAGGGCGAGCACGCTGCCGCCGTGCGCCGCGCGCCGGACCGCCCGGGCGACCACCGCGTCGTCGAGCGCGCCGGCGTCGTCGGCGGCGGCGAACCAGTCGAGGACGTCGCGCGGGCCGGGCCGGCCGCGCAGCGGCGTGCCCGCCGACAGCAGCGCCGCCGGGCGGCCGCCCGACACCGCCTCGAGCGCGGCGGCGCAGCCCCGGGCCAGCGCGGCCTCCCACTCCTGCCCGGCGCCCGGGCCGGCCAGCAGCAGCACGAGCTCGGCGCCGCCGTCCTGCTCGCGCTCGAGCACTACCGGGGCGCCGCGCCGCGCGGTGTGCCGGGCGCTGACGGCGCGGGCCGGGTCGCCGGCGCGCCACTCGCGCAGCTGCAGCACCTCGCTGCCCGCCCCGGGCCGCCCGGTGGGCGCGAGCGCGTCCTCGCGCGAGGCCGCGCCGGCCGGCAGCGGCAGCGCCGTCGACGGCACGGGGTGGACGTGCACGACGCCCTCGAGCGGCACCTCGCGCACCGACCGCAGCAGGCCGAAGGGCGCCAGCGCCTCGAGCCGCAGGGTCCCGCCCCTGCTGCGGGTGCGGCGCTGTGCCGTCCGCACCACCGCCACCTCGACCACGCCGCCGGCCGGCAGCGGCGGCACCAGCACCCGGGCGTCGGTGAGGCCCGGCACGACGTCGGTGACCAGCAGCTCCGGGCTCGGGCGGCTCCCGGCCCGCACCACGAGCGTCGTGGGCACCTGCGCGCCCACCGGCACCCGCGGCGGCATCCGCCGGCCGACCTGCACGGCGTCGAGGCGCGGCCGCTGCAGCGCGGCCACCGCCGGCAGCACGAGCAGCGCGCCGGTGCCGAGCACGAGCCACCAGGACGCGACGACGTTCGCGAGCAGGTAGAGCACGCCCGCGCCGCCCAGGGCGACGGCGACGGCGGGGCTGACCGCGGTGCGGGTCCTCACGCCCGCAGCGGCACGGGCACCGCGGCGGCCAGCTCGGCCACCACCTGCTGCCCGCGCGCGGGGTCGCTGCTGCCGTCGGCGAGCTGCAGCCGGTGGCCGAGCACGGCGGGCGCGAGAGCCTTGACGTCGTCGGGCAGCACGTGGTCGCGGGCGCCGAGCAGCGCCCGCGCCTGCGCGCAGCGCACGAGCGTCAGGGCGGCCCGGGTGCTGGCGCCGCGGGCCACGGCCGGCGTCGAGCGGGTGGCCTCCACGAGCCGCACGGCGTGGTCGAGGACGGCGTCGGCGACGTGCGTGCTGCGCACGACGGCGCGCACCGCGCGCAGCTGCGCGGGGCCGGTCACCGGGTCGAGGTCGGCCACGGTGGGGCCGAGCAGCTGCTCGCGCACCACCCGCCGCTCGGTCGCCGGGTCGTTGCCGCCCAGCCGCACCGTCACGGCGAACCGGTCGAGCTGGCCCTCGGGCAGCGGGTAGGTGCCGTACTGCTCCAGCGGGTTCTGTGTGGCGATGAGCACGAAGGGGTCGGGCAGCGGGTGCCGGACGCCGTCCACCGTCACGGCGCCCTCCTCCATCGCCTCGAGGAAGGCCGACTGGGTGCGCGGCGGCGTCCGGTTGAGCTCGTCGACCAGCACGACGTGCCCGAACAGCGGCCCGGGGACGAAGGAGAAGGCGCGGCGGTCCGGCTCCCAGACGCCGCTGCCCGTGATGTCGGCCGGCAGCAGGTCCGGCGTGCCCTGCACCCGGCGGAAGTCGCCGCCGAGCACCGCCGCGACGGCACGGGCGAGCGTCGTCTTGCCGGCTCCCGGCAGGTCCTCGAGCAGCACGTGCCCGCCGGCGAGCACCGCCGCGACGACGGTCTCGACGGCGCGCCGCCGGCCGTGCACCACGGTCTCGACGCCGGCCACGAGCGCCGCGGCGAGGGCGGCGGCGTCGGCGCGGGAGGGCGGGACGGCGTGCAGCGGGCTGGCGGTCACGGACGGCTCCGGGGTCGGGGGGCGCGGCAGGGCCGGCGGCTCCCCCGGAGCATCGGCACCGGGCGCGCCGACCTGCAGCCCGGCCCCGCCAGTCTGCGGCCGGGGCGCGCAGACCGCGAGCCGCGCGGTCAGACCACCAGGTCGCCGAGCGGCACGCGCGCGCCGCGGTCGGCCACGACCTGGCGCACCGACCCGCCGACGGTGACGGTCCACGCCTCCGCCGGACGGCCGTCCTGCAGCACGGTCGGCCGCGTGCTCGGGTTCGCGTGCACGACGAAGGTGCCGTCCGGCCCCGTGCGGGCGGCCGAGCGCACCGTCTCCTCGACCCCGCCGTCCGCGACCACCCGGTAGGCGGTGTAACCGCTGCCGGTCTCGAACTGCGCCGCCGTCGGGGTGCGGAAGGTCTTCGACAGCACCACCTTCGCGCCCTCCACGGCGGCGCCGGTGGCGTCGACCGCGCGGCCGGTCAGCACGACGTGCATGGCCGGGTCGGCCGCGGCCTCGGCGAGCAGCAGCCAGGCCCGCCGGTTGTCCGCGTACGTCGCCGGCACGGTGGAGGCGTACGCGGGGTGGAACGACGTCCCGTGCTCGAAGGTGTAGACGAGGGTGCGCAGGGCGCCGTACGACCAGTCGCGGCTCGTGCCGGCGGTCGGGTACAGCGACAGGCCGATCTGGTTGCGGTAGCCGGTGAAGGCGCACATGCGGGCGCCCAGCTCCTCCTGCAGCGGGCCGTCGGGCGAGACGTGCGTCGTGTAGCCCCACGGGCGCATGCAGAGCCGGCCGTAGGTGTGGTTGGTGAGGTAGGCGGTGACCTGCTGCGCCTTCATGAGCCCGGCGATGTTGCGGGCCTCCGGCTCGCTGAACGGCTCGGCCCCGCCGTAGGTCTGCGACGTCGGGTCGCCGCCACCGCCCTCGCCGCCCCAGTAGAAGGGGTAGTTGCGGTTCGGGTCGACGCCGTGCGCGTCGAGGTTGAGCTCCGAGCGGGTGCCGGCCGGCCCGTAGAGCAGCCCGGTGAAGGACCGGCGGTTCTTGCGCCAGCCGGTCATGGTGCCGGTGACCGCCCACGGGACGTCCGCGTCGAGCGGCGTCGTGGCGTAGACGGCGTCGCGGCTCGTGGCGAAGCCGTCGGGGTTCACCACCGGCACCACCACGACCTTGACCCGCTGCAGCAGCGCCGTGACGCGCTCGTCGGTGCCGAACGACTCGAGCAGGTCGTAGGCGAACATCAGCGAGTACTCGCTGCTCGGCCACTCGCGGCTGTGGTGGGCGCCGTCGACCCAGAACGTGGGGCGGCCGTCGGTGGCGGCGGCCTCCACGTCGTCGGCGATCTCGAGGCCGAGGACGGTGCGGCCCTCGAGCGAGCGCTCGGGGAAGGTGATCAGGCGCGCGCGGCCCTGGTGCTGCGACGCCAGCGCGACCATGTCGGTCGTGTAGTCCGACAGCCGGCGGTAGGCCGACCGCTCCCCCGGCTGCACGGGCAGCCCCGTCGCCCGGGCGCGGACGTCGGCGCGCGGCTCGACGATGCGGTGCTCGAGGCCCAGCCGGCGCAGGCGGGCCTCGTCGCCCGGCCACAGCAGGACGTCGACCACGCCGCCGGCCACGGCGTGCGTCTCGTCGAAGCCGGCGAGCAGCGCGGCGTCGCGCGGACCGCGCACCCGCACCTGCGCCAGGCGCAGGCCGTCGACGTCGAGCGCCGCAGCGCCCCCGGGCAGCGCGGCGGCAGCACCGCGGGCCAGCGGGCCGGCGACGGCGAGGGCGCCGGCCCCCAGCGCCGCACGGGCGAGGAGGGCGCGGCGGGAGACGGCGGAGGGCGTCGGAGCGGGCACGCCTCCCGGTTCGCCGCCGGCGGCGGTGTTCCTGCCGGGTCAGGCCAGCGGGTCGAGCCCGTTCGCCTCGCGGACGACGTCGACCACCGAGCGCATGATGCCGGTGAGCTCGAAGTCCTTGGGCGTGAAGACGCGGGCCACGCCCTGCTCGCGCAGCCGGCGGCCGTCGGCGTCGGGGATGATGCCGCCGACCACGACCGGGACGTCGCCGACGCCCGCGGCCCGCAGGCCCTCGAGCACCGCCGGCACCGCCTCCATGTGCGACCCGGACAGGATCGACAGGCCGATGACGTGCACGTCCTCCTCGACGGCCGCGGCGACGATCTGCGCCGGCGTCAGGCGGATGCCCTGGTAGACGACCTCGAAGCCGCAGTCGCGGGCGCGCACCGCGATCTGCTCCGCGCCGTTGGAGTGCCCGTCGAGGCCGGGCTTGCCGACGAGGAAGCGCAGCCGCGCGCCGAGCTCCTCCCCGGTCTGCCGGACGGCGTCGCGCACCGCGGCGATGGCCTGGCCGGCCTCGCCGCCGGCGGTCGCGCCGCTGACGCCGGTGGGCGCCCGGTACTCGCCGAAGACCTCCCGCAGCGCGCCGGCCCACTCGCCGGTGGTCACGCCGGCGCGCGCGCAGGCGAGCGTCGCGCGCATGAGGTTCTCGTCGGTCTTGGCGGCGTCGCGCAGCGCCCGGAGCGCCTCGTCGACGGCGGCGGCGTCGCGGCCCGCGCGCCACTCCTGCACCGCGCTGATCGCCTGCGACTCGACCTCCGGGTCGACCACCATGATCGCGGTGTCGATGTCGGCGGTGAGCGGCGACGGCTCGGTGGTCTCGAACCGGTTCACGCCGACGACGACGTCCTCGCCGGCCTCGATGCGACGCCGGCGCTCGGCGTGGGAGGCGACCAGGGCGGACTTCATGTAGCCCTGCTCCACGGCCGCCACCGCGCCGCCCATCGCCTGCACGCGGTCGATCTCCTCGCGCGCGGCGGCCTTGAGCTCGGTGACCTTGCGCTCGACCACGTGCGAGCCGTCGAACAGGTCGTCGTGCTCGAGCAGGTCGGTCTCGAACGCGAGCACCTGCTGCATGCGCAGCGACCACTGCTGGTCCCACGGGCGCGGCAGGCCGAGCGCCTCGTTCCACGCCGGTAGCTGGATGGCGCGGGCGCGCGCCTTCTTGCTGAGGGTGACGCCGAGCATCTCGAGGACGATGCGCTGGACGTTGTTCTCCGGCTGCGCCTCGGTGAGGCCGAGCGAGTTGACCTGCACGCCGTAGCGGAACCGGCGGTGCTTGGGGTCCTGCACGCCGTAGCGCTCGAGCAGCAGCTCGTCCCACAGCTCGGTGAAGGCGCGCATCTTGCAGAGCTCCTCCACGAAGCGCACGCCGGCGTTGACGAAGAAGGAGATGCGGGCGCAGACCTTGCCGAACTCCTCGTCGGGCACCTGCCCGGCCGCCTTGACGGCGTCGAGGACGGCGATGGCCGTGCACAGCGAGAAGGCGACCTCCTGCACCGGCGTCGCGCCGGCCTCCTGCAGGTGGTAGCTGCAGATGTTGGTCGGGTTCCACTTGGGGATCTCGGCGACCGTGTAGGCGACCATGTCGGTGATGAGCCGCAGCGACGGCCCGGGCGGGAAGACGTACGTCCCGCGCGACAGGTACTCCTTGATGATGTCGTTCTGGGTGGTGCCCGACAGCTGCGCCGGGCTCGCGCCCTGCTCCTCGGCCACCACCTGGTAGAGCGCGAGCAGCCACATGGCCGTCGCGTTGATGGTCATCGAGGTGTTCATGGTCTCGAGCGGGATGCCGTCGAACAGGGCCCGCATGTCACCGACGTGCACGACCGGCACGCCGACCTTGCCGACCTCGCCCTTGGCCAGCTCGGAGTCGGGGTCGTAGCCGGTCTGCGTCGGGAGGTCGAAGGCCACCGACAGGCCGGTCTGGCCCTTGGCCAGGTTGCGCCGGTACAGCGCGTTGCTCTCCTTCGGCGACGAGTGCCCGGCGTAGGTGCGCATCACCCACGGCTTGTCGCGCTCCGGCCGGGTGGCCTGCGGAGCGGCGACGGCGGGCGACGGCGGCGGGTCGCCCGCGGGCGCGTCGGCGCCGGGCTCGGCGCCCAGGGACGGAGTCTGCTCGGTCATGCCGGTGCCTCCCGTTCGGTGATCACCGAGGATAGGGCGTGACGGCGATCACGCCCGAGGAGCCGTCTCCCCTGCGCTGCCGCCGGTGATCGGGAGGGGCGGTCCGCCGTCCGGGGCGCTCCTCGGTGCGGATCCCGCATCACGATCAGCGGGTGGGTCAGCCGCCGGGCAGTGCGCGGGCCTCGGGCGCCGGGCGGCAGCCCGCCGCCGCGCCCAGCGCCTGGAGCCCCGCCCGGTCACCGGCGCCGAACTCGCTCTCGCTGTTGGTGGTGCGGTAGTACATGACCTGCGTCGGGTCGTCGACGTGCCCGAGGCCGACGGCGTGCGCCAGCTCGTGCAGCAGCACCTCCCCCTCGGTGGCCCCCGGGCCGAAGCCGGACGCCAGCCGGCGGTCGGCGTCGAGCACCACCTGCGCCGTGACCAGCGCGCCGCCCTCGGCGGTCGGCACCGCCACCGTCGCCGCCAGGCCCTGCACGCCGCCGCCCAGCCCGAGGTCGGTGGCCGACGGCGGCACCCACGCCACGAGCAGCGGCGCCCACCGCTCGCCGTAGCGCTCGGGCTGGTAGCTCGGCCGGTCGCGGCGGGGCACCTCGTCGGTGTCGCCGTCGTCGACGAAGCGCAGCCCGCTCACGGCGGAGATGCGGCGCAGCGCCTCGGCGAGGTCCTCGCGGCCCCGCTGCGGCATCCACGCCGGGTTGACGACGTACCGCACCGGCACGCACGGGTCCCAGCGCGCGGGCCGGCCGCGGTCGTCGACCCAGGCCGGGCCCCAGCCGGCCGACGCCGGGGCCGGCTCGACCACCTGCCGCAGGGCCGGCAGCGCCTCGACGCGGGACGCGGCCACGAAGGCCACCGCCGCGACCACCGCGAGCGCGACGAGCACCGGCAGCAGGACGCGCGGCCGGGCCCGCGGCGCCGGCCGCGCGACGAGCACCGGCGCCGCCGGGCCGGCGGGCGGTCCCGAGAAGTAGTCCGACTGCACCGGGAGGACCTCGGCAGCGCCGCGCCCCGGCTGGAGCGCCTCAGGCGGCCGGGCTGACCGCCGTCCGCAGCACCCGGGACAGCCGGGTGACGAGCAGCAGGCGCCCGACGGCCGTCGGCACGTCGAGGAGCACGAGCCGGCGACCGGCCCGGCCGGCGGCGCGGTGCGCACCCACCAGCACGCCCAGGCCCGTGGCGTCGACCGCCTCGAGCCCGGACAGGTCGAGGACGAGGTCGCCCGTCCCCGCCCGGACGGCGTCGGCGAGGGCCAGGCGGGCGTCCGCCGCGGCGCGCACGTCGAGGCGGCCGCGCACGGCCACCCGCTGACCGGCCTCGAGCGGAACGAGGTCGAGCGCGGGCAGCGGCGAGGCCGGGTGGCCGGTGGTCAGGACTGCGGTCTGCGGCACGGCGTCTCCCCCCAGGGCCGCCGCACCCGAGCGACGACGGTCTCGTCGAGGAAGACGCACGAGCGCGGCTCCTGGTTGCCTCGACTTCCTGCCAGATCCGGACGCCGGTGGGAAGCAGGCGCGCCGGTGCCGGGTCGCGGCCGCCGGCGGCCGGTGCCACACTCGACGGGTCCGGCGAGACCGAGGAGCGGCGTGGTCGTCCCGTCCTACCACTACATGATCGGGCCGATGGCTGCGCTGCTCGCGCTCGGCGTCATCGTCCTGCTGTGCCGCTGGGTCTTCTCCACGGCGCCGCGCGAGCAGCGCCAGGAGCGGCGCCGGGCGGCCCTGCTGGCGCGCGGCGACTACGGCCTGCTCGTGCCGGTGGCCAGCACCCGCACGGCCGAGGACGCCGCCGTGCTGCGCGGCGTCCTCACCGAGGCCGGCGTCCGCTGCACGGTCACCGGCGCCGAGCCGGGCACCTGGCAGCTGCTCGTCTTCCGCAGCGACGCCGACCGCGCGAGCGCGCTGGTGCGCTCCTAGCCGGGGAAGGCGTCCTCGGGCTCCGCCTCGCGCCGCACGTCCGCGCCGAGCGCCTGCAGCTTGGGCACGAAGCCCTCGTAACCGCGGTCGACGTGGTGGACCTCGGAGACCTCGGTGACGCCGTCGGCGGCCAGGCCGGCGAGCACGAGCGCCGCGCCGGCGCGGATGTCGTGCGCCGTCACCGGGGCGCCGGAGAGCCGCTCGCGCCCGCGGACCACCGCGTGGTGGCCGTCGGTGCGCACGTCCGCCCCGAGCCGCGACAGCTCGTTGACGAACATCCAGCGGGCCTCGAACACGTTCTCGGTGACCATCGCCGTGCCGTCGGCGACGGCGTTCATGGCGAGCACCATCGGCTGCAGGTCGGTGGGGAACCCCGGGAACGGCAGCGTCACGACGTCGACGGCGCGGGGCCGGGCGTCCATCCGCACGCGGAAGCCGTCGCCCTCCACCGCGACCGAGGCGCCCGCGGTGGTGAGCTTGTCCAGCGCGATCTCGAGGTGCTCGGCGCGGCCGGAGCGGACGAGGACGTCGCCGCGGGTCATCGCCGCCGCGAAGGCCCACGTGCCGGCCACGATGCGGTCGGGGACGGTGGCGTGCTCGACGACCGGCTGCAGCGACGCGACGCCCTCGACCTCGAGCGTGGAGGTGCCGATGCCGCCCACCTGCGCGCCCATCTGCACGAGCAGCTCGCACAGGTCGACGATCTCCGGCTCGCGGGCGGCGTTGTCGATCTGCGTCGTGCCCTCGGCCAGCACCGCCGCCATGAGCAGGTTCTCCGTGGCGCCCACGCTCGGGAAGTCGAGCCACACCTGGGCCCCGCGCAGCCGCGGCGCCCGGGCGATGAGGTAGCCGTGCTCGCTCTCGACGGTGGCGCCGAGCTTGACCAGGCCGGCGACGTGCATGTCCAGCCCACGGGAGCCGATGGCGTCCCCGCCGGGCAGCGCCACCTTGGCCTCGCCGCAGCGGGCGACCAGCGGCCCCAGCACCGCGATGGACGCGCGCATCCGCCGCACGAGGTCGTAGTCGGCCTCGTGCCCCGGGCGCTCGGGCACCGTGAGCCGCAGCGTCCCGGGCTCGCGCTCGACGCCGCACCCGAGCCGGCGCAGCACCTCGCTCATGATCGTGACGTCGAGGATGTCGGGGACGGCGGTCAGCGTCGTCGTGCCCTCGGCGAGCAGCGCGGCCGCCATGAGCTTGAGGACGCTGTTCTTCGCGCCGGTCACCGCGACCTCGCCGGACAGGCGCGCGCCGCCGTGCACGACGAAGCGCTCCGGGACGGCGGCCATCCGGGCAGTCTAGGGAGGCAACCTCCCGGGGCCCGACGGCGTCCTGGGGGGTGAGACCGGGCAGTCGGCCCGGTCCCTGGAGGGGGAGAGACCCGTGGACGCAGAGGCGAGGGAGGACTTCAGGTCCTACGTCGCCGCGCGCTCGCCCGCGCTGATGAGGACGGCCTACGCCCTCACCGGCAACCGGGCGGACGCGGAGGACCTGCTGCAGACGGCGCTGGCGAAGACCTACCTGAGCTGGACGAAGGTCCGGGAGCAGGAGGCCCTCGACGGCTACGTGCGGCGGGTCATGGTGAACACCCGCACGAGCTGGTGGCGCAAGCGCAAGGTGGACGAGCACCCGACCGGCGAGCTGCCGGAGCGGGCCGTCGGCCGGGACGCTGTGCCTGACATCGCCCATGACATCTCCCTGCACGACGCGCTCTGGACGGCGCTCGCCGGGCTGCCCAAGCGGCAGCGGGCGATGGTCGTCCTGCGCTACTACGAGGACCTCTCCGAGGCCGAGACCGCCGAGGTCATGGGCGTCTCCGTCGGCACCGTGAAGTCCGCCACCTCCCGGGCGCTCGCCAAGCTGCGCGACACGTCCGGCCTGCGCGACGACCCCCGCGCCGCCCTCCCCGAGTCCGTCCCCAGCACCGGAGCACTGGCATGAGCCCCATCGACGACGAGCTGCGCACCGCGTTCTCGTCCCGCACCGACGGCGTCGGGCTGTCGCCCGACTTCTTCTCCGGCGTCGAGCGCCGCGCCAAGCGGCTCCGCCGCCAGCGCGTCGCCGCCACCGTGGCCGGCTCGGCGCTCGCCGTGAGCGCCCTCGGCCTCGGCGGCCCGCTCGTCGCCTCCAGCCTGACCCGCGACACCGCGCCGTCGTCCGTGGCGACGTCGGCACCGGACGAGCGCATCGCCACGTTCGAGGAGTACGCCCTCGACCCGGCCGACCCGTGGCCGTACCGCGGCTCCGACAGCGCCCGCGCGGCGATGGAGGACGCGACGGCCGTGCAGTGGGCCGCCACGCAGGGCGCCGACGAGGCCGACGTCGAGCTGGTGCCGCTGTGGGCCGAGGTCTTCGAGCCCTCCGGCGTCGCCACGCTGGTCTTCCTCGCCCGCGAGGGCGAGGGCCCCTGGCACTGGGCGGTCGCGTCCTCCAGCGAGGCCGGCCCGGAGGTGCTGCGCGACGAGCTGCTGGGCGAGCGCACGTTCGGCCTGGGCATCGCCCTGCCGGGCGACGAGGTGTCCCGCCTGCTGGTCCTGTCGGCGCCCGGCACCACGCCGGGCTACGTGCACGGCGACGGCGACGGCGTCGACGGCGAGGACGGCCTGCTGCTCGCGCCCCGCGAGGGCGACACGTCCCGCGACGCCTTCCGCGTCGTGGCCCCCGGCGGCACGGTGCTCGTCGAGCAGCGCGCCCCGGAGCCGCCGGCCGGCGCCTCCTCCCCCGAGGGCGAGGGCCCGGGCACCGGCGAGGTGCCGGGCGACGTCGTCGCACC
>DATMKB010000160.1:0-7873 GCA_035553635.1 Mycobacteriales bacterium | reverse complement strand
GGCTTCATCGTCTCCGACCACGCGCACCGGCAGGCGGCGTTCGTGCGGCACGTCGCCCCGCTCGTCCGGTCGGGGGAGGTCCGGTACGACGAGACGGTGGTGCGGGGCGTCGAGGGGATGTTCGACGCGTTCCTCGACCTGCTGCGCGGCGGCCGGCACACCGGCAAGCTCGTCGTCGACGTGCGTCCGTAGGGCGGGCCTAGGCTCCGCCCGTGCCCGAGGACCGGCCGCGACGGCGGCGCCGCGCCGTCGGCCCCGCGGGGGCGCCGGCCGGTGAGGAGCCCCGGCTCGACCTCGAGGCGCCCGCCGAGGCCCCGCCCGACCGGGACCGCTTCGAGCGGGAGCGGCCGCCGCACCACGACCGCGGGCTCTAGCGGGGCACGTCCAGTTGCTCGACGGTGCAGAACGCGCAGCGCGACGCCGGCACCGGGATGTTGCTCAGGCACTCCGGGCACTGCTTGGTCTCGGCCTCGACCTCGGGCTCGGTCTTGAAGCGCTCCATGAGCCGGTTCACCGGCCGCACGACGAGGAAGTACACGACCGCCGCGATGATGACGAAGCTCAGCACCGCCTGCACGAACTGCCCGTAGGGGAAGACCACCCCGTCCTCGCAGGCGCCGGTGTCGCCGACGCAGAACTGCGCGGAGGAGAAGTCGCCGGCCGCGCCGGTCGCCAGGCCGACGAGCGGGGTGATGAAGGCGGCGACGAAGGCCGTGACGATGGCGCCGAAGGCCGCGCCGATGACCACCGCGACGGCGAGGTCGACGACGTTGCCGCGCAGCAGGAACTTCTTGAAGCCGTCCACGTGCGCCTCCGGGCTCAGGGCTGGGTGCGGCTGATCATGCCGCCCCGACGGCGTCGGACGTGCGCACCGGGGCACGAAACGCCGGTGAGCACCGACCGCCGCGCCCTCGAGGGCCGCTACCGCGCGCTGGTGCGCACCGAGCTGCCGGCACGCGCCCGCGCCGAGGGCTGGGTGCTGCGGCACGACCACTGCTTCGGGCGGGTGCTGCTCGACCACGCCGTGCGCGGCTGCTGGTACGACGTCCTCGACCGCCGGCGCACGGCGTTCGTGCAGCTCGACGACGCGCAGCTGGCCGGCGCCGTCGCGCTCGGCGAGCGGCTGCTCGAGGAGGGCGACCCGCTGCTGCGGGAGCTCGACGCGCAGTCGCTGCGCTGGCGCGGCAAGCCGGTCAAGCCGGCAGCAGGACGCCCGGGTTGAGCACGCCCGCCGGGTCGACCTCCCGCTTGGCGGCTGTCAGGGCCCGGGCGAAGACGTCGGGGCGCTGCCGGTCGTAGCCCGGCCGGTGGTCGCGCCCGACGGCGTGGTGGTGGGTGACGGTGCCGCCGGCGTCGAGGAGCGCCGAGGTGGCCGCGGCCTTGACCTCGTCCCACTGCGCCACCTCGCTGCCGCGGCGGGCCGGCGCCATGACGGTGAAGTACGGCGCCGCGCCGTCGGGGTAGACGTGGGTCAGCCGGCAGGTGACCGTGCCGCCGCCGCAGACCTCCCGCAGCGCGGCGCCGACCCGCTCGCGCACGCCGGCCACCAGCGCCGGCAGCCCGCTCCACGGCACCGCGGTCTCGAACGTCTCGACGAGCACGCCGAGCAGCACCAGCGACTCGCGCAGGTAGGGCGCGCGCACGAAGGTCGAGCGCCAGGCCTCGCCGGCGGCCCCTCGCGCGCCGGCCTCGACGACGCGCAGGCCGGCGTCCTGGCAGACCTGCAGGGCGAGCGCGGCCTCGGCGTCGAGCGGGAGCGCCAGCGACTCCAGGCCGAGCACGAGGGCGGCCTCCCCGGTGGCCAGGGTGCCGGTGAGGGCCGCCTCGCCGGCGTCGACCAGCCGGCAGGTGGCCGGCGCGAGCCCGGCCTGCACGAGCGCCCGCACCGCCTCCGCGCCGGCCTCGAAGGTGGGCGCGCCGAGCGTCGCGGCCCAGCGGTGCGCCGGCCGCGGCTGCGCCCGCAGCCACGCGGAGGTGACGACGCCGAGCGTGCCCTCGCTGCCCAGCAGCAGCCGGTCCGGGCTCGGCCCGGCGCCCGAGCCGGGCAGCCGGCGCGACTCCCAGGCGCCCACCGGCGTCACCGCCCGCACGGACGCCGTGAGGTCGTCGACGTGCTGCAGGCGGGCCGAGAAGTGCCCGGCCGCGCGGGTGGCGACCCAGCCGCCGACCGTGGAGCGCTCGAAGGACTGCGGGTAGAAGCGCAGCGTCAGCCCGTGCGACCGCAGGGCGTCCTCGACGGCCGGCCCGGCGGTGCCCGCCGCGAGGTGCACCAGGCGCGACGTCGCGTCGACCTCGAGCAGGCCCGCGAGCGCCCCGAGGTCCAGGCTGACGGCCGGCGGCAGGTCGCGCGGCTCGACGCCGCCCACCACGCTCGTGCCCCCGCCGAAGGGCACGACGGGCACGCCCTCGGCCGTGGCCCAGTCGAGGACGTCGGCGACGTCCTGCTCGGTGCGGGGCCGCACCACGACGTCGGCCGGGCAGTCGACCTGCCCGCGCACCCCGCGCACGAGGTCGCGGTAGGCCCGGCCGAGGCCGTGGCGGGCGCGGTCGACCGGCTCGTCGGAGGCCAGCGGGCGCAGCGAGCCGGGCAGCCGGCCCGCCAGCGCCGAGGGCGGCAGCGGGCCGAGCGCCGCCGGCCGCTCCGGCGCCTGGACGGCGACCCCGGTGGTCTCGGCGACGAGCGGGCCGACGGCCTCGAGGTCGGCCGTCGTCGGCTCGTCGGACGGGCCGCCCCAGCCCCACACCGCGTAGCTCACGACCGCCCCCGCACGACGACCGAGAGCCGGCTGCTCACCGCGGCGGCGGCGAGCCGCGCGGCGGCCGAGGGCGGCGCGGCGACGACGAGCAGGGCGCCCTCCACGGTGTCGACGGCGTCGGGCACCGCGAGCACCGCGACGTCCGACACGACGGCCCGCGCGCTGTCACCGCCCTCCGGCGCCGCGGCGAGGACGTCGACGCGGTCGCCGGCGCGCACGAGCAGGGGCAGCGCCGGCTCGACGACGCGGACCGGCACGGCCACCCGCCCGTCGTCGGGGACGAGCCCCGCGCCGAGCAGCCGAACGTCGGTGAGCGGCTCGCCGGCGCGCACGGGCCCGGCCAGCACGCGGCCGGCGAGCTGCTCGACCACCGGTGCCGTGCCGGCGGGCGCCGCCTCAGCCGGCAGCTCCACCAGGAGGAGGTCGTCCGCGGTGAGCGGCACGCCGCCCGGCAGGTCGCGCGCGGCGGCGACCACCTGCACGACCGGCGGCGCTGCGGGCGCGAGGACCTGCAGGCCCGCGGCGACCGAGGCCGCGGCCAGGCCGCCGGCGAGCAGGCCGCGGCGGCGGTCGACCGTGCGGGCCAGGTCGCGGGCCAGGTCGCGGGCGAGCGCGGGTCGGGGCATGCCCGGACCCTAGAGCGGACGGCGGCCCGTCGGCCGCCGTCCACAGGTCAGGCGGCGGGCGTCGACGTCGTGGTGCTGGAGGTGCTGCTCGAGGTGCCGGTCGACGCGCTGTCCTTCTTCGCCGCCGGAGCCGCCTCCTTCGACCCGCCGTCCGACGAGGAGGACGAGGACGAGGAGCTCTTGCGGCTGTCGGTCTTGTAGAAGCCGGAGCCCTTGAACACGACGCCGACGGCGCTGAAGACCTTGCGCAGCCGGCCGTCGCACGCCGGGCAGTCCGTCAGCGGCGCGTCGGTGAAGGCCTGCACGGCCTCGAGCTGCTCGCCGCACGCGGTGCACGCGTACTGGTACGTCGGCACGGGGTCCTCCTCGGTGGGACGGCTCCGGGGCTTGGCACTCCCGGGCGCAGAGTGCCAGTGTGCGGCACGGCGGCCGTCCTCGTCCAGCACGCCGCGTCCTGTCACGCTCCGTGCAGGAACTCGGGCCGTGACGTCGAACACACGAGCCCATGACCCGCCTCCCCAGCCGGCGCTCCCTCGTCGCGGGCGCCCTCGCCACCGCCCTGCTCGGCGGCCTCGCCGCCGCCGCCCCCTCGTCCGCCGCCGAGCCGACGATCACGAACGACTGCCTGCTGAGCGTGCCCGAGCCGGGCAGCCAGGCCCCGGTCAAGATCTGCTACACGCTCTTCCAGCCCGCCGGCGCCAGCGCCGAGCGCCCCGTGCCGGTGGTCATGCACGGGCACGGGTGGGGCGGCAGCCGGACGCGCACCGTCAGCCCCGACTTCAAGCCCCTGCTCGACGCCGGCTACGGGATCCTGTCGTTCGACCAGCGCGGCTTCGGCGAGAGCAGCGGCCGCGCGCACACGCTGCAGGTCGACATCGAGGGCCACGACGTCCTGCG
Source organism: Mycobacteriales bacterium (assembly GCA_035553635.1). GTDB lineage: Bacteria > Actinomycetota > Actinomycetes > Mycobacteriales > SCTD01 > DATLGD01. The sequence continues at coordinate 3,594 of DATMKB010000160.1, read as the reverse complement.
CCTGGTCGACCTCATCGCCGCGCAGCCGTGGGTGCGCAAGGAGGGCGGCAAGGACGACCCCGTCCTCGGCGCGATGGGCGGCTCGTACGGCGGCGGCTACCAGTACCTGGGCGCGTTCGCCGACCAGCTCTACAACAAGCGCAACCGCTTCGACGCCCTGGCGCCGGAGATCACCTGGAACGACCTCAAGCAGGCCCTCGCGCCCGACGAGGTCGCGCGCAGCACCTGGCTGACGCTGCTCACCGCCGTGTCGACGCAGGACAACGACGAGCGCGCCCAGCGCGCCTTCGCCTACGGCGCCGCGACCGGCCTGTGGGCCGACGGCCCGGCCGCCCAGGCCCTCGACGCCGACATGGACGCCTACTTCGAGAAGACCGGTCCGCGCTGGCACGTCGCGCAGGGCCGCCAGCTCGACATCCCGACCCTCGTGCGCCAGGGCACCAACGACACCCTGTTCAACCTCAACGAGGCGGTGCGCAACTTCGACAGCACCCTCACGCCGAAGGCCCGCTCGCGCAGCATGCTCATCGGCTACAACGGCGGCCACATCCTGCCGGGGCTGGCCAACAGCGCGGTGCCGCGCGGCGCCTCCACCAACGGCGACCCGTGCTCGGCGGCCCTCGGCGGCGGCTGGGAGGCGCTGCGCAAGGCGTTCTTCGACCGGAACCTCAAGAAGGACGACAGCGTCACGATCCCGGGCCTGGGCCAGTACCACCTCGCCACCACCGACGCGAAGCGCTGCGTGACGCTGGACTCCGTCGCGCCGACGACGACCGTCGCCCTCGGCACGGTGGCCACCCCGGTGGTGGCCGGCGCGCCGCTGCAGCTCGAGCTCGGGGCCGGGCCGATGACCGTCGCGGGCATGCCGCGCGTCGACGCGCTCGTCACGGCCGCCGGCGCCCACGCCAAGGCGTTCTTCGGCCTGGCGGTCGGCACCTCGCCGGCCGACGCCACGGTGGTGCACAACCAGCTCATGCCGCTGCACGAGGAGGTCCCGCTCGTGGGCAGCGAGCGGTCCGTCGAGCTGCCGGGCGTCGCGGTCGACGTGCCCGCCGGCCAGAAGCTGTTCCTCACCGTCACGCCGTTCGTCGACCAGTTCCACGGCAACGGCAGCCGCACGCCGGGTGCCCTCGTCCTGCGCGACACCAAGGTCCAGCTCCCGGTCGTGCCGACGCCGGTCGCCGTGGCCCCGGCGCGCTAGCCGCCCCGTCCGACGCGCAGCGCCCCCGGTCCGCACGGGCCGGGGGCGCTCGCGCGTGCGGGGTCAGGCGCCGTCGCTGCGGTCCTCCACGGCGCCCTGGCGGACGAGGTTGACCAGCGCGAGCACGAGGCCGCCCCAGACCACCAGCATCGCCACCACCATCATCACGACCGCCTCGGTGCTCATCGCAGACCTCCCTCGGAGTGGCCGGTGCCCGTGCGGGCGCCGGTCGGAGCAGTCGCCGGGGCGGACGGGTCCGCGCCCGGCGGCGGGCCGTCCAGGTGCGTCCCGGACCGCCAGGGCAGCCGCGACAGCGCCAGGCCCACGAGCGGCAGCGCCACGACGAGCAGCCAGCCGAAACCGCCGAGCAGCCACGCCGGGTAGCCCTCGTACGGCTCGGCGAGGTCGTCGCGCAGGGCCAGCACCAGCACGACCGCCAAGCCGGCCGGGGCGACGACGCTCGTCAGCACCCGCCAGCCGGTGCCGACGCGCGGGCGGCCGTGGACGTTGAGGTGGCCCGCGAGGCCGGGCAGCGCCCGCAGCGCCCACGAGACGACCAGCATGCTCACCAGCGCGACGACGAGGATCCCGTACTGGTTGACGAAGTGGTCGACGACGTCGAGGACGTAGATGCCGCTCGTCGTGCTGAACAGGACCAGGCTCAGCACCGCCGCCGGCACGCCGACGGCGAGCGTCGCGGTGAGGCGGCTCGTGTCGAGCTTGTCGCGCACGGCGGAGATGACCACCTCGATGACGCTCACCAGCGACGTGATGCCGGCGATCACGAGCGAGCCGAAGAACAGCACGCCGAGCAGCGCGCCGGCGGGGGCCTCGTTGATGATCGTCGGGAACGCGATGAAGGCCAGTCCGATGCCGCCGCTGGCCACCTCGTCGACGGCGGTGCCGGCGGCCTGCGCCATGAAGCCGAGGGCGGCGAACACGCCGATGCCGGCGAGCAGCTCGAAGCCCGAGTTCGAGAAGCCGACGACGAGGCCGGACCCCGTCATGTCCTCGCGCCGGTCGACGTACGACGCGTAGGTGATCATGATGCCGAAGCCGACGGACAGCGAGAAGAAGATCTGCCCGAAGGCCGCCGCCCACACCGACGCGGACGCCAGCGCCGACCAGTCGGGGGTGAACAGCGCGTCGAGGCCCGTGCCCGCGCCCGGCAGCAGCAGCGCCTGCACGACGAGGACGCCGAAGGCGACGAGCAGCACCGGGATGAAGACCAGCGAGAGGGTGCCGATGCCGCGCTGCACGCCCAGGGCCATGACCGCGAGGACGGCGACCCAGACGACGGCGAGCGGCACGAGCACGCCGGGCACGACGTCGGCGGTGACGGCGACGTCGCCGGCCTGCAGGAACTCGCCGAAGAAGAACGCCTCCGGGTCGGCGCCCCAGGCCTTGTCGAGCGAGAAGAGCGTGTAGCGCAGCGCCCACGCCAGCACCGCCGCGTAGTAGACGGCGATGACGAAGCAGATGCCGACCTGCCACCACCCGAGCCCCTCGGTGCCGCGCCGCAGCCGCGCGAACGACAGCGGGGCGGAGCCGCGGTGGCGGTGGCCGATCGCGTAGTCGAGCAGCAGGAAGGGGATGCCGGCCGTCAGCAGCGCCACGAGGTACGGCAGGAGGAACGCGCCGCCGCCGTTCTCGTACGCGACGTAGGGGAAGCGCCAGATGTTGCCCAGCCCGATCGCCGAGCCGATCGCCGCCAGGATGAACACGCGCCGGGAGCTGAACCCCCCGCGCCGGCGCTCCTGCTCCGCGTGCTCCGAGGCGTGACCCGCCGTGGTGCTCATGGACCCTCCGCATCGTCGTGCGGCGGGCTCGCGCGCGTCGGAGTGCTCCGGCGCGCGGGACCGCCGTCGGCCTGTCGTTGCCAGGTCGGGGGCCGGGTCAAACCACCGCGGCCCGGACCGGTGCCGGCCGCGGCCGGTCGCCTGAAGCGCGTTGCGCAGGTCCACCGCAACGGGTGATGACGCGGTGACCCTGCGCGCGCGACGCTGAGGCGTGCCCCACCTGCTCCTGGCGCTGCTCGCCTGGCTCCTGACCTCGACCGCCGCCGGCCTCCTCGCCACCAGCATGTGCCGGGCCGGCGCGCTCGAGGACCGGGCGCGGGAGGCCCGCCGCCCCTGACGCTGCCGCCGCCGGGAGGCCGCGCGGCGGTACGGTCCGGGCGTGGGACCGCAGACCGTCGTGCAGACCGCGCGCCCGGACGGCGTGCGCCTCACCGTGCGCGGGCGGCTCGAGGGCCCGGCCGTCGACCGGCTGCGCGCCCTGCTCGAGGACGCCGTCGCCGCCGGGGCGCTCGTCCGGGTCGACCTGTCGCGCGCCGAGGACGTGCCCGTCGCCGTCCTGCGCGCGCTGGCCTCCGCCCACCGGCGGCTCGCGCC
>DATMKB010000159.1:0-4110 GCA_035553635.1 Mycobacteriales bacterium | reverse complement strand
GAGCGCCCTGCTCATCGGCGCGCTCGGCGCGCTGTTCGACTGGCGCTTCGTCTTCCTGCTCCTGTGCATCCCCACGTTCCTGCTGCTGCCGGTGCTGCTGCGCCTGCGCGAGCCGTCGCGCGGCGAGAGCGTCGACGCCGCACTCGCCGAGCGCGCCGCGGCCGCCGGGCGGGTGCCCTTCGGGGAGGCGCGCCGCCAGCTGTTCGCCGTCCGGACGCTCAAGCGGCTCTGGATCGCGATGCCGGTGCTCGGCATCGCGGTGGTCGCGATGCCGCTGCTCATCTCGCTGTTCTTCGAGCGCGTGTACGGCTTCGGGTCGTTCGGCCGCGGCGTCGTCACGTTCCTGTTCGGGCTCGGCACGTTCCTCGGCCTGGCCCTCGGCCAGCGGCTGGCGACCAGGGCGCTCGTCGACGGCCGCACCGAGCGGCTCGCCACCTACGACGGCGGCGCCATCGTCGGCATCGGGCTCATGCTCGGGCTCGCGGTCGCGTCGCCGTTCGCGCCGCTGTCGGCCGCGTTCATCCTGCTGACCGGTGTCGCCGTCGGCGCGTACCAGCCGGCGTACTTCAGCCTCGTCGGCATCGTCAGCCCGGCGCGCGTGCGGTCGCAGGCCTACGCCTGGACGATCCTGTACCTCGGCGCCGGCGCGCTCGTGGCGCCGGTGTTCGCCGACATCGGCGAGGGCTCGGGCTACCGCACCGCCCTCGCCCTGCTGGCGGCCTCGCTCGTGGCGGGCGGCCTCGTCGTCACCACGGCTCAGGGCTCGGTGCGGCGCGACGCCGACCAGGCGGTGGCCACCCTCGCCACGGCCGCCGCGCTCGACGCCCAGGACGCCGACGACCAGGCGCTGCTCACCGTCCGCGGGCTCGACGTCGCCTACGACGGCGTGCAGGTGCTCTTCGGCGTCGACGTCGAGGTGCGCCGCGGCGAGATCCTCGCGCTGCTCGGCACGAACGGCGCCGGCAAGTCGACGCTGCTGTCGGCGGTCAGCGGGCTCGTCGACCCGGTCGGCGGCGCCATCTTCTTCGCCGGCCGCGACATCACCCACGCCGACGCCGGCCAGACGGCGGCGCTCGGCGTCGTGCAGATGCCGGGCGGCAAGGCCACCTTCCCGACGCTGTCGGTGGCCGAGCACTTCCGGCTCGCCGGCTGGCTGCGCAGCGATGACGAGTTCGACCGCGAGGTCGAGGAGGTGCTGGAGCGCTTCCCGCGGCTGCGCGAGCGCTGGGAGGCCCAGGCCGGGTCGATGTCCGGTGGCGAGCAGCAGCAGCTGGCGCTCGGCATGGCCTTCGTCGCGCGGCCCCAGCTGCTGCTCATCGACGAGCTGTCGCTCGGCCTCGCGCCCACCGTCGTCGGCACCCTGCTCGAGATGGTGCGGGAGATCCACGCCCGCGGGACGACGGTCGTCGTCGTCGAGCAGTCGGTGAACGTCGCGCTCTCGCTCGCCGAGCGCGCGTACTTCCTCGAGAAGGGCACCGTGCGCTTCTCCGGCCCGACGGCCGACCTGCTCGGCCGCGACGACGTCCTGCGCTCGGTGTTCCTCGCCGGGGCGGCCGGCGCGCCCGCGACCGCGGAGGACCGCGCCCCGGAGGTCGACGCCTCGGCCGGTCCGGTGCTGCAGGCGCACGGCCTGTCGGTGAGCTTCGGCGGCGTGCACGCCGTGCGCGACGTCGACCTGGGTGTGCGGCCCGGCGAGATCGTCGGCCTGATCGGCGCCAACGGCGCCGGCAAGACGACGCTGTTCGACCTGCTCTCGGGCTTCCTCGAGCCGACCGCCGGATCCGTCCGTCTGGGGGAGCAGGACGTCACCGGCTGGTCGCCGGACGCGCGGGCCCGCTCGGGGCTGGGGCGCTCCTTCCAGGACGCGCGCCTGTTCGGCTCGCTCACCGTCGCGGAGAACCTCGCCGTCTCGCTCGAGCGGCACCTGCCGTTCCGCAGCTACGTCGCCCCGGCGGTCGGCCTGCCCGACTCGCGCGCCGTCGAGGAGGACGTCGCGTGGTCGGTGGCCGACCTGCTCGAGCTGCTCGGCCTGCAGGCGTTCCGCGACAAGCAGGTGCGCGAGCTGTCCACCGGCAGCCGGCGCATCGTCGACCTCGGCATGGCGCTGGCCCACGACCCGACCGTGCTCCTGCTCGACGAGCCGTCGGCCGGCATCGCGCAGAAGGAGACCGAGGCGCTCGGGCCGCTGCTGCGCCGGCTCCGCGACGAGACCGGCTGCGCGCTGCTCGTCATCGAGCACGACATGCCGCTGCTCTCGTCGCTGTGCGACCGGCTCGTCGCCCTCGAGCAGGGCGCGGTCATCGCCGAGGGCCGGCCCGACGACGTCCTCACCGACGAGCGCGTCGTCCGCTCCTACCTCGGCGGCGACCCGACGGCGGTCGCTCGCAGCGGTGCGGTGACGACGACGACGAAGGCCCGCGGGCGGCGCACCCCCGTGAGGACGTCGTGAGGCGGGCGCTCCTGCTCGCCGCCCTCGTGCTCGTCCCGGCCGCGCCGGCCGCGGCGGAGGAGGGCGTGCCGGAGACCGGCTGGTGGTCGCGGTCGCGCGTCGGTGCGCCGTCCCCGGTCGAGGCGCCGCTGCCCTTCGTCCCGCCGGGCGGCACGTGGGTGTCGGGCAACGGCAACGGCGTGCTGGCCCTCGCGGCGCTGCGCCTCGAGCTGCCCGACGACGCGCAGGCCGCCGAGCTCGCCCTCGAGGCGGCCGACGTGCGGGGCACGCCGCGGGTGCAGGTCTGCGCCGCCGGCGTGCGGTGGACCCCGAACGCCGACGGCCGCCGCTTCGACGAGGCCCCTGTGCCCGACTGCACGGCGTTCGAGGCGCTCGGCGAGCTCGTCGACGGCGCGCTCGTCGTCCCGCTCGCGGCGGCGCCCGCCGGCACGGTCGACGTCGTCCTCCTCCCGGCTCCGGGCGCGGCCTTCTCGCTCACCCTGCGCCCGGCGACGGCGTCGTCGGTGGCGGTCACCGCGCCCGGCGAGCCGCTGCCGCCCGCCGACCCGGCCGCGCCCGGCGGCCCCGCCGGCGACACGGGCGGCGGCACCGGCGCGTCGGACCTGCCCCCGCTGACGTCGTCCAGCGGCGCGCTCCCCGGCCTCGACGCCGGCAGCGGGAGCGCATCGGTGCCGCTGCTGCCCGGCACGGCCCCGCTGCCGCCGGAGACCGCGCTCGAGGTCGCGCCGCCGCAGGCCGCCGCACCGCTCGGCGGCACCCTGCCCACGCGACCGGCGGCGCTGCCGGTCGAGGACCGCCGCACCGCCCTGGTCGCCGCCGCGCTCCTTGCGGCGCTCGGCGCGCTGGCCGTGCGCCTGGCCGGCACGCCCGTGCCCGCCCCGGCGGCCCTCGGCGGTGCCGCGCGGCTGCGCGGCGGCGCTCCCCGTCCGGCGCCGGCGTCGGCGCCGCGGGGCGTCGGCCGGTTCCGCAGCGAGCGCACCGGCCGCCCGCCGGCGGTCTAGCGGCACACTGGCGCCATGACGCTGCTCGACGCCCCCGCGACGGGGTCTGCCACGCACGAGGTCCGCAACCAGCCGCCGCCGCTCGTCGACCACGACGTCGCGCAGGACGCCGCGCTGCTCGCCGGCCTCGCGCGCGAGGGCGCCGGCTGGTACGCGGACGACCTGCACCGCCTCGGCCGGCTCGCCGGCACCGCGGAGGCGCAGGAGTGGGGCGAGCAGGCCAACCGGGTCGAGCCGGTGCTGCGCACGCACGACCGGTACGGCCACCGCGTCGACGAGGTCGAGTTCCACCCCGCGTGGCACCGGCTGCTCGACGTCGCCGTCGCCGAGGGCCTCGCCGGGGCGCCGTGGGCCGACGACCGCCCCGGTGCGCACGTCGCCCGCGCGGCCGGCTTCTACGTCTGGGGGCAGGTCGAGGCGGGCCACGGCTGCCCGGTGTCGATGACGTACTCGGTGGTGCCGGCGCTGCGCGCGCAGCCGGAGCTGGCGGCGGCCTACGAGCCCCTGCTCACCAGCCGCGTCTACGACCCGGGGCTGCGCGCGCCGCTCGGCAAGCGCGGCCTGCTCGCCGGCATGGGCATGACGGAGAAGCAGGGCGGCTCCGACGTCCGGGCCAACCTCACCACCGCGACGCCGGCGGGCGACGGCACCTGGCGGCTG
>DATMKB010000158.1:0-10843 GCA_035553635.1 Mycobacteriales bacterium | reverse complement strand
GACGTGCAGGACACGGGGGCCGGGGAGGTGCAGTCTGCACCCCTCCGGCCCCCGTGTCCTGCACGTCCCGAGCCGTTCCGGCTAGCTGGCCGGCCAGGCGCGCTCGATGTTGCGGACCGTGTCGGCCGTGCTCTGGCCGGTGATCCAGTTGGTCGCCTGCTTCCAGTACTCGTTCGAGCCGATCGCGGCCGGCATCTGGTCCGAGCCGTCGAAGCGGAAGACCGCGTTCGGGTCCTGGAAGGTCTCGGCCGCGAGGCGGTCGATCGGGCTCGTCAGCTTGCTGATGTCGAGACCGGTGTTGGCGCTGACCCACCCGCCGTTCGGCGTCGCGTCGGCCTTGTTGTTGGCCCACAGGTCGCTCGAGAGGTAGGTCTGGAAGGCCTGGACCGCCGGGCGGTCGTTGAAGGCGAGGATGAACTCGCCACCGCCGAGCACCGGCTTCTCGTCCGCCGACTGGCCCGGCAGGTAGAAGGCGAAGACGTCGCCGTCCTCGGACACGTCCGTGCCCTCGGGCCAGTTCGAGGCGTAGAACGACGCCTGGCGGTGGAACGAGCAGCTGCCCTGCAGGATCGGCAGGCCGCCGTCCTGGAAGGTCGTCGTCGCGATGCTGCGGACGTCGCCGAGGCCGCCGTTGACGTAGTCGTCGTTCTTGAGGAAGTCACCGACCGCGTCGAGGGCGGCCGTGCTCTCCGGGCCGTCGAACGGGATCTCGTGGTTGACCCACTGGTCGTAGGTCTCGGCGCCGGACAGGCGCAGCATCATGTCCTCGTGCCAGTCGGTGATCGGCCAGCCGGTGGCCTCACCGCTGGAGATGCCGGCGCACCACGGCTTCTTGCCCGACGCCGCGATCTCGTCCGACAGCGCCTTGAGCTCGTCGAGGGTGGTCGGGATCTCGTAGCCGTTCTCCTCGAACTCGGCCGGCGAGTACCAGACCAGGCTCTTCATGTTCGCGCCGAGCGGCGCGGCGTAGAAGGTGCCGTCGACGGTGCCGTAGGCCTTCCAGTCCTCGCCCCAGAACTCGTCGACGTTCGCGGCGACGGCCTCCGGCGCGGCGACCGCGCGGCCGGTGCCGACCAGCTGCTGGAGCAGGCCGGGCTGCGGCACGATCGCGATGTCCGGCGGGTTGCCGGCCTGGGCGCGCACGAGGACCTGCGCCTCGAAGCTCTTGTCGCCCTCGTACTGCACCGTGGCGCCGGTGCACTGCTCGAACGGCTTGTACGAGTCGATCTGCGGCTGGTCCTCGGGGGTGACGATGCCGGTGTAGACGTTGATCGTCTCGCCCGACAGGTCGCCGTACTCCTCGTAGGGAGCGCAGTCCACGTCCGCCGCGACGTCGCCGCCGCTGTCTCCGCCGCCGCAGGCGGCGAGTCCCAGGCTGAGCGCGCCGGCGAGCGCGGCCGCCCTCAGCGTCGTCCGGGGCAGGGCCATGCCCGTTCCTCCTCGTTGCTCCGCGCTCGGCCGCGGATGATCGCGCCGGCGTCACGGGTCCTACGGGGTCTTCCTATGTCCCGCCGGTCACGCGCCGCAACGTGACGGCGGGACCGGTGCGGTAACGATCCCGTCACGGCGGCGACATGTCCGGTGTGCGCCGCGTCACGGCTCCGCGCCGTCCCGCGGCCGTCACGCAGCGTGGCGCCCGTGCCGTGCGTGCCGGCGCGCGGCGCGGGCAGGTGGTGGCGGCACGGGTCGACGCGTGAGAGCGTGCCGCACCCCGACCGCTCGGATCGTCCGGCACGTACCTGCCGGTGGAGGGACTGAACGACCATGGCCACCGTCACCTTCGACAAGACCACGCGGCACTACCCGGGGGGCGAGAGGCCCGCCGTCGACAGCCTCGACCTGGAGATCGGCGACGGCGAGTTCCTCGTCCTCGTCGGCCCCTCGGGCTGCGGCAAGTCGACCTCGCTGCGCATGCTCGCCGGCCTCGAGCCGGTCGACGCCGGCGCCATCCGCATCGGCGACCGCGACGTCACGCACGTCGACCCGAGCAACCGCGACATCGCCATGGTCTTCCAGACGTACGCGCTCTACCCGCACATGAGCGTCGCCGACAACATGGGCTTCGCGCTCAAGATCGCCGGGCGGCCGAAGGACGAGATCCGCCAGCGCGTCGAGGAGGCGGCGAAGATCCTCGACCTCACGGAGTACCTCGACCGCAAGCCCAAGGCCCTGTCGGGCGGCCAGCGGCAGCGCGTCGCCATGGGGCGCGCCATCGTCCGCAGCCCGCAGGTCTTCTGCATGGACGAGCCGCTGTCGAACCTCGACGCCAAGCTGCGCGTCCAGACGCGCACCCAGATCGCGGCGCTGCAGCGCCGGCTGGGCGTCACCACCGTCTACGTCACCCACGACCAGGTCGAGGCCATGACGATGGGCGACCGCGTCGCGGTGCTCAAGGGCGGCGTCCTGCAGCAGGTCGACAAGCCGCGGCACATGTACGACCACCCGAACAACGTCTTCGTCGCGGGCTTCATCGGCTCGCCGGCGATGAACCTCTTCGAGGTGCCCGTCACCGGCGACGGCGCCGCGCCGTCCTTCGGCGGGCACGCGTTCCAGATCCCGCGCGAGGCGCTCCAGGGCGCCACGAGCGGCTCGGTGACCCTCGGCGTCCGGCCGGAGAACCTCACCGTCGGCGACTCCGGCGTCGAGGCGGAGGTCATCCTCGTCGAGGAGCTCGGGTCCGACGCCTTCGTGCACGCCGGCGTGCAGCAGCAGGGCGGCGGGGAGACGGTGCTCGTGGCCCGCGTCGACCCGACGCGCCCGCCGGAGAAGGGCGACCGCGTCAAGCTGTGCCCGTCCGGCATCGTGCACGCCTTCGACACGGCGACCGGCGCGCGGCTGACCCGCTCCTGAGCCCCTGGGCCCGCGCCTGGATACGATCCCGGCCATGAGCTCCGCCGCCGGCCTGCCCCCGTCGCGCACGCACGTCGTCCTCGTCTACAGCGACGACGCCGCCGTCCGGGACCAGGTGCGCACGGCGGTGGGTCGCTCGCCGGCGCCGGACCTCGGCCGCATCGAGTGGGTCGAGTGCTCGACGGGTCCGGAGGTCCTGCGCGAGCTCGACCGCGGCGGCGTCGACGTGTGCGTCCTCGACGGCGAGGCGTGGCCCACCGGCGGGCTCGGGCTGGCCAAGCAGCTCAAGGACGAGCTGCAGGACTGCCCGCACGTGCTCGTGCTCATCGCCCGGCGCGACGACGCCTGGCTCGCGACCTGGTCGCTGGCCGACGCCGTCGCGTCGCACCCGGTCGACCCGGCGCTCCTGACCGACGCGGTGGCCGACCTGCTGCGCGCCCGCGAGTCGGCGCTGCCGGTGCGCCGCGCGCTGCCGATCAGTCGGTGACCGGGGGCCGCACCTGGCCGGCGCTGCTCTCGGCGCTGCTGCGCGGGGAGGCGCTGTCGGCGGAGGACACCGCCTGGGCCATGGGCGAGGTCGTCGCCGGCGAGGCGTCGCCCGCGCAGGTGGCCGGGCTCGTCGTCGCGCTGCGCGCCAAGGGCGAGACGCCCGAGGAGGTCGCGGGCTTCGTCGACGCCATGCTGGCGGTCGCGCCGCCGGTCGCCACGCCGGGGCGCGTGGTCGACACGTGCGGCACCGGCGGCGACCGCGCGTCCACGGTCAACCTGTCGACGATGGCGGCGCTCGTCGTCGCGGGCGCCGGCGTGCCGGTGGCCAAGCACGGCAACCGGGCGGCGTCGTCGGCCTGCGGGTCGGCCGACCTGCTCGAGGAGCTCGGCGTCGTCATCGACCTGCCGCCGGCGGCGGTGTCCGAGTGCCTGGCCCGGGCCGGGCTCGCGTTCTGCTTCGCGCCGGTCTTCCACGCCGGCATGCGGCACGCCGCGCCGGCCCGCCGCGAGCTCGGCGTGCCCACCGTCTTCAACGTGCTGGGGCCGCTGACGAACCCGGCCCGCCCCGCCGCGCAGGCGGTCGGGGTCTCCGACCTGCGCCTCGCGCCGGTCATGGCCGGCGTGCTCGCGGCCCGCGGCGCCGACGCGCTCGTCTTCCGCGGCGACGACGGCCTCGACGAGCTCACCACCACCGGGACCTCGACGGTGTGGGTGGTGGGCGGCGGCCGGGTGCGTGTCGAGGGGCTCGACCCGGCGGACCTCGGGCTGCCCCGGGCGTCCCTGGAGGACCTGCGCGGCGCCGACGCGCCGTTCAACGCCGACGTCTGCCGGCGGGTGGTCGGGGGCGAGGCGGGTCCGGTGCGCGACGCCGTGCTGCTCGGCGCGGCGGCGGCGCTCGCGGCCCACGCCGGCGGCGACGCCCCGCTCGTCCAGCGGCTGCGGGCCGGCCTCGACCGCGCGGCGCAGGCCCTCGACAGCGGCGCCGCGGCGGCCGCGCTCGACCGCTGGGTCGCCGTCTCCCGCGAGCTGCGAGCGGCCTGACTCAGCCGGCCGGCTCCTCCAGCCCGAGGCTGAAGGTCGCCTCGAGGTCGTGCCGGCTGTAGGCCTGGAAGGCGATGTGGGTCGTCGTCGCGAGGACGCCGTCGACCTTGTTGAGGCGCCCGGGGATGACGTCCTGCAGGTCCTCGTGCCGGCGCACGCGCACCATCGCGACGAGGTCGACGTCGCCCGCGACGGAGTAGACCTCGCTGACGCCGTCGAGGTCGGCGATCGCCTGGCCGACCTCGGGGATCCGGTCGACCTCGGCCGTGACGAGCACGATGGCGGTGATCACGCGGTCAGCGTACGCAGCGGGACGTGGTCCGCCGCCGGGCGGGGACACTGCCGCCGTGGACGTGCTGGTGTCCGGCTCCGAGCGGGCGCCCCTGGCGCCGCTCGCCGGCCGGCGCGCGCCCCGGTGGCTGCTGGCCCTGCTCGCCGTGGCGGCCCTGACCACGGCCGGCACCGGCCTCGGCACCGCGCCGCAGGTGCGGGCCGCGCAGGGCGCGGCCTCGCTGCAGGTCGACGCCCGCAGCGCGGTGGCCGTGCGGCCGCGCGGGCGCGACGGCGTCCTCCTGCTGGGCCTGCGGCACGGCGGGCGGGGCCCGCTGCGGGTCGCGCTCGACGCGCTGGAGGTCGCCGGCGTGCGGGCCGGCGCGGCCGCGCCCGTCGACGTCCCGGCGGGAGGTGCCGTCGACCTCGTCGTGCCGGTCGCCGTCCGCGACTGCGGCGCGCTGGGCGCCGGCGGCACGGCGCGCCTCGCGGTGACCTCGGGCAACCGGCGGGAGGTCGTGGAGCGGGACGTCCCCGCGGACGCCTTGACCGCCGGCTGCGGGCCGCCGGCCGCGCCCTCGGTGGCGGTGGCGGTGGCCGGCGACGGCGGCTCGCGACGAGTCGAGGGCGACGGCGTGCGCGGCGTCGTCGCCGTGCGCGTGCGCAACCTCGGCGCGGACCTGCGCCTGGTGCGGGTGGAGGCCGAGGTGCCCGGGGTCATCGCCAGCGGCGGCTCGCTGCGGCTGCCGGCCGGGGCGGAGGGCTCGGTGCGGCTGGGGTTCCACGTGCCGGACTGCGTCGGCCTGCGCCGCACCGGCCGCATCGTGCTCGAGGTGCAGGCCGACGGCGTCGGGACCCGCGAGCTGGGGTTCCGCGCCACCGAGGACGAGGAGGCGCGCACGGTGCGCGACCTGGACCTCGACGTCCTGCTGCGCGGCTGCCGCGCCGGGCGGCCCGTGCCCTGACGCGCTCAGGCGGAGGCGCGCGCCGGCCGGGCGACCGGGCGCAGGCCGCGCCGGTCCTCGAAGGGGCGCACGACCTGCCGGGCCTCCTGCGCCGCCTCGAGCCAGGCGCGGTGGCCGCCGGCGCCCGCCGCCGGGGACGCGAGGACGCCGGAGAGCCGGACGAGCCGGGTGCCGTCCTTCTCCAGCCAGCGCAGGACGCACTCGACCTCCTCGGCGGTGGCGGCCGGCAGCGGACCGGGCCCGGGCAGCACGGTCTCGGCGCTCGCGACGAGGGCGTCGACGTAGGGCGCGGGGTGGGCGCCGCGGGGGATCGTGCCGGCGGCCACCAGCCGGCCCGCGCGCACGACGGCGACCTCCCAGCCGAGGTCGGCCGTCGGCCGGGCGGCGACGAGCTCGGGCACCGACGTCAGCGCGGTGAGGCGCTGCAGCCGCGCGGCGGCGCGCACGAAGGCGGTGAGGCGGTCGCGGCAGGCGGCGGCGTCCTCGAAGCGCTCCTCGGCCGCCAGGCCGCGCAGCCGCCGGGACAGGACCTCCACGACCGCGGAGACGTCGCTGTGCACGGCCGTGCGGAAGGCCTCGGCGTGGCGGGCGTAGTCGTCGACGGACTCGCCGCCCTGCTCGGGGCCCAGGCACGGGGCGCCGCAGCGACCCATCTCGAAGAGCACGCAGGCCGAGGAGGGCCGTCGCGGGGACACGCGGGAGGTGCACTGCCGCAGCGGCAGGGCCTCGTGGACGGCGTCGACGGCGGCCTCGGCGGTGCGCCGGGACCCGAACGGGCCGAGGTAGGCGGCGCCGTCGTCGAGCACCTGGCGCACGAGCGAGAGCCGCGGGAACGGCTCGACCGTCAGCTTCGCCCACGTGGCGCGCTCGGGGAACTTCGAGCGGCGGTTGTACTTCGGCCGGTGCTCGGCGATGAGCCGCAGCTCGCGGACCTCCGCCTCGAGCGGCGTCGCGCAGACGACGGCGTCGACCCGCTCGGCGCAGGCCACCATCTCGGCCATGCGGGTGCGCATCTCGCTCGCGGTGAAGTACTGCCGGACGCGCGCGCGCAGGCTGGTGCTCTTGCCGACGTAGAGGACCCGGCCGCGGGCGTCCTTGAACAGGTAGACGCCGGGCGCGGTCGGCAGGTGCTCGGCGAGGTGGCGCTTGCGGCGCTGCTCCGGGCTGACCTGCGAGGAGAAGGTGCGCAGCTCCTCCAGGCTGTGGACGCCGAGCCCGCCGAGCCGCCCGACGAGCCCGTGCAGGACGTCGACGGTGGCGCGGGCGTCGGCCAGCGCCCGGTGGTTCGGCGTCGTGTCCGCCCGGAACAGCCGGGCGAGGGTCGCCAGCTTGCAGTCGGGCGCCTCGTCGCGGGTCAGGACGCGGCGGGCCAGCCGGGCGGTGTCGAGGTGCTCGGGGTCGGGCCAGCGCAGGCCGAGCCGCTCGCACCCGGCGCGCAGGAAGCCGAGGTCGAAGGGCGCGTTGTGGGCGACCAGCACGGCGCCGCGGCTGAACTCCAGGAAGGCGGGCAGCGCGGCGTCGAGGGACGGGGCGCCGGCCACCATCGCGTCGGTGATGCCGGTGAGCACCGCGATGAACGGCGGGATGGCGCCGCGCGGGTTGACGAGCGTCTGGAACTCGCCGAGCACCTCGCCGCCCCGCACCCGCACGGCGCCGATCTCGGTGATGTCGCTGGACGCCGGCGACCCGCCGGTGGTCTCCAGGTCGACGACGACGAACTCGACCTCGCGCAGGGGGCGGCCGAGCTCGTCGAAGGTCGCCTGGACCGGGACGGCGAGCGCGGGAGGGGGACCGACGGGCACGCAGCGGACCGTAGGAGCGCCCACCGACAGCGACGGCGGAGGCGCGCCGACGGCCGCGCACTACGCTCCCTGCTCGCCGGTGACCGCCGCTGACCGCCCGTCCTGGAGCCGCTCGTGCCCGTCCCCTCGCCCGACGCCGGCAGCCGCTGGCGCTGCACCCTCTGCGGCAACCTCACCCGCTTCGACGTCACCCGCTCCACGCGGGCGCGCGAGTACGTGCACGTCGACCTCGCGGGCGAGCCGGCCGTCGAGGAGCGCGAGGTGCTCGCCGAGGCGGTGGAGCACGTCACCTGCCGCTGGTGCGGCGCCGTCGACCAGGTGGAGGTCGTGCCCCGGCCCGCGGCCGGCGCGCAGGAGGCCTGACCGGCCGGTCCTGTCGGAGGTCGCTCCTAGCGTCCGCGCCGCCGGCGGGTGCCGGTGCTCGGACGGCTTCCCCGGAGGGTGCGGTGCTCATCGACTGCGACGGCTGCGCGGTGCGCGAGCTGCAGTGCGGCGACTGCGTGGTGACGGTGCTGCTCGGCGGTCCGCCGGGCGCGGAGCGGCCGGCGGCCGGCGTCGTGGAGGTCGACGACGGCGCGCGGCAGGCGCTCGACGTCCTGGCCGACAGCGGGCTCGTCCCGCGGCTGCGCCTCGTGCCGCGCGAGGTGCCGGCGGAGGTCCTCGCCGAGGCGCGGTCACGCTCTGCGCACGGGCGGCAGCGCGGCGTCTCGTGAGGCGCTCCCCACAGCGCGGCGCCTTGCTGGCGCCGTCCGGGCCTGCCTACAGTGGCCGCGGCCCGGACGCCGGCGCACCACCCGGGTGCACCGCCGGGCCACCGCCGAGTCGCCCGGCCGGACGCAGCGCCGTCCGCCGGCGAGCCGGGGAACCACGTTCCCCCGGGGTTGAAGCACCGCCAGGGCGCCGGGCCCGCACGTCGAGCCCGGGGTGAGGCGGTGCGGGGTCGCGTCGTGGCCCTGACCCGTCAGCTCACCCGGTAGGCGGCGACGACGAGGAGAGGCCGCCCTCGTGGCGACTGCACTGCCCCGCGCCCTCCGGCGCACCGCCCCCCGCCATGCCCGCCCCTCGGCCGGCCCGCGCGCCCTCGGCGTCGCCGGGCTCGCCACCGCCACGTCCGTGGCGCTGCTGCCGTCCGCCGCGGTCGCCGAGCCGGCGCCCTCCGCCGGCGAGGTCGCCCTGCGGGTGCAGCAGCTCGACGTGCAGGCGTCCCTGGCGGTCGAGGAGTTCCACCAGGCGGCCGAGCGCCGCGCCGAGCTCGAGCGCCGCGCGGCCGTCGCCGCCGCCGAGGCGGCCGAGGCGCAGGCCCGGCTGGAGGAGGCCCGCGCGCGGGTCACCGGCCTGGTCGCCGCGGCGTACAAGCGCGGCGGCAACGACCGCTTCGTCGCCCTCGTCACCGACGGCGGGCCGCAGGCCTTCCTCGACCGCGCCGCCGCGCTCGACCGCATCGCGCAGAGCCAGGCCGAGGTGCTCGGCGCCGTCTCGACCGCGAGCGCCCGGGCGAGCGCGCAGTCGGCCGCGGCCTCGCGCGAGGTCGAGGCGCTCGAGGACGCGTCCGCCCAGCTCGAGGCGCGCAAGCGGCAGGTCGAGCGGGCGCTGCAGGCGCAGCAGAGCCTGCTCGACGGCCTGCGGGCGCAGGAGCGCGCGCGGGTCGAGGCCGCCCGCGAGGCCGCCGCGCCGGCGCCCGCCCGCGCCTCCCGCACCGCGGAGCGCGCCGCCGCGCCGGAGCGGCCGGCGCAGGCCGCGCCGGCGCCCGCCCGCGCGCAGGAGACCTACGACGGCCCCGCCAGCGGTCGGGCCCGCACCGCCATCGAGGAGGGCTACCGCCACCTCGGCAAGCCGTACCAGTGGGGCGGCAACGGGCCGGACAGCTTCGACTGCAGCGGCTTCACCAGCTGGGTGTGGCGCGCGGCCGGCGTCTCCCTGCCGCGCACGAGCCGCGACCAGTACGCCCAGGGCCGCAAGGTCGCCCGGGCCGACGTCCAGCCCGGCGACCTGCTGTTCTTCGGCAGCCCGATCCACCACGTCGGCGTGTACGTCGGCGACGGCCAGATGATCAACGCGCCGCAGAGCGGCGGCCGCGTCCGCGTGCAGGCCGCCTTCCGCAGCGACTACGTCGGCGCCGTCCGCCCGTAGCGAGCGCTCGCCGGCCGGAGGCGCTTGTGCAGCGCCCGCCGACCGGCAAGACTCCGCCCCTGTTGAGAGGACGGCGGCCGGACGGGCCCGCCGCTCCGGTCGCCGGAAGGGGCACTGTGCGCCAGCTCCACGTCGTCTCGCTCAGCGAGGACGGCCGGTTCGTGCTGCTCGCGCCGAGCCGGGGAGGGGCCACCGGCACCTTCAAGGTCGCGCTCGACGGCAAGCTCGCCGCCGCGGTCCGCGGCGAGCTGCCCCGGCCCGGGCAGAGCGGACCGCCGACGTCGACGGTGACGCCGAAGGAGATCCAGTCGCGCCTGCGGGCGGGGGAGTCGGTCGAGGAGATCGCCCGCTCCGCCGGGGTGCCGGTCGCGCGCATCGAGCGCTTCGCCGGGCCGGTCGTCTCCGAGCGGGCGGGCATCGTCGAGGCCGCCCGGGCGGCGGTGCTGCAGCGCAGCCGGCGCGGGGCCAGCGCGGTGCCGCTCGGCGAGGCCGTCGACGCGCACCTGGCCGAGACCGCCGGCCTCGACCCGGAGTCGGTCACCTGGACGACGCGCCGCCGCGACGACGGCCGCTGGGAGGTCGAGGTCTCCTTCAGCGCCCGCGGCCGCCGCAAGCGCGGCACCTGGGTGTACGACCCGGCCCGCAAGGAGCTCGCAGCCACCGACGCCTCCTCCTCGGTGCTCGGCTTCGTCGAGCCGGAGGACGGCGGGCGCCCGGCCAAGGTCGTGGCCGCCGCGCCGCGCTCCACTGCCCGCCGGCCGGCCCGCCGCACCAGCCGCGCCGCCGCTCCGCAGCGCTCCGGCGCCGCGGCCGCCGTCCCCTCCGCGGCCCGCCGGCCCGCGGCGGCCGGCAGCACCGGGGCCGGCGCGGCGAAGGCGCCGGCGAAGGCCTCGGTCAAGGCGCCGGTCAAGGCGCCGGTCAAGGCGCCGGCGAAGGCCGGCGCGGCGAAGGGCGCGAAGGCGGGAGGCGCCGCAGCCGGCACCGGGCGGGCGCCGGCTCGCGGCGCGTCGCCGGCCGCCCGCGCGTCGGCGCAGGCCGCCTCCGCCCGCACCGCGGCCGCGAAGGCCGCGCCGCGCACCGCCGCGTCCTCGCCCTCGACTGCCGCCTCGGACGGGCCGCGCCGCCCGGCCGCGGCCGCGTCGCGCACTCCCGCCACCGGCGCCGCGCCGCCCGCTGCCCGCACGGCGGGGGGACCGGCCGCGGCGAGCCGGAGGGCTGCGCGTGGGGCGAGCACCCCGGCGCGGGGCCGCCGTGCCGCCGCCGCCCGCGACGCGCAGCTGCGGCGGGCTCTGCGGC